>CAYRWC010000469.1:0-1953 GCA_964427795.1 uncultured Oscillospiraceae bacterium
AATATAGCGAAGCGTTTTCAAGCTTCTCGGTCCCTTTTCAATAACGTCGCCGATAATAAAAAGGATATCTTCGGTGGAATAGTCCACTTTCTTAAGCAAATTCTTCAGATAATGGCCGTGACCATGGATATCGCTGGTCATCAGGATTCTGTGGCCTTCCGGTATATTTACCGTCATAATCGTCGTCTGCATGTATTGCTCCCGGCATAGGTTCATATTTATCGTTTATTATAGCATATGCCGGCCGGAACAATCGGCAGCTCATCAGACTGCTTTTGTTTTTTTTCTTCTTGCGGCGATTATCCAGGGCATATAGAGAATCAGCCAAACCAGCAGCAACAGTCCGGCCATGGCCAGTTGATATCCGGGATAGCCAAATCGATCGGCTATCGGTCTCCAGAACGTATGATCCGGCACGAAATTCAGGAACATATAATTGCTGCCGATCAGCCGGTTAACGCCGACATCCAGTCCGGCCATAACCAGAACAATACCGAAACAGACCGGGAGGCGGCCGAACGACGGCCGGAAACGATCATTGATGATCCAGAGTAAAGGAAACAAGATCAGAAGCGAATGATCGATGATAAACAGGAGATAATAAAAATGCAGAACGGGATAAGGACCGATCCCCGGCGTTAAAAAGACAACAACAGCGCCGGGCAGGCCACAGGAATAGCCGAATTCCCGGAACACCGGCTTGCCGCTGAAAACCGCCGAGATATCCAAAGCCGCGGCTATGGCGCAGAGCTGCAGAGGCAGCATTTCATTGAGTTGATAATGCCCGATTACAAGAGCCCAGATCCAACGAAGAATATAAGTCAGAGCTAAAACAACCGCCAGAAATACTTCCATTTTGCGCCGCGTCGCCGGCATGAGCCGGCGATGAACGCAGATCAGGATCGCAATAACCGTCAGCGCCGCAAAAATCCATACTAAATGCGGCCGGCTGAAGGGGTCGAACCCGGTATCTGCCGGCAAATCCGTCTGATATGCCCAAAAATACGTACCCATGACTAAATCACAATCTCCGGCAGTTTTCGACACACTCCCAGCCAAATCTTAAATAAAGCAACAGGTTGTCGATATATTGCCGGGAGGGAAACGGATATTCCATAAACCCGGCCGAAGGGCAAAGAATGAATCGCCCGCTTTTATTTCCTGCTTCAACGCACGTTTGAATCAGTTCTTTCAGACGTTCCGGTTCGGCTTGCAAGATATCCTGGATCTCTATGTTTCCTTCCCAGCCGATACGATTCGTAAATTTGCCGATGCACGTTTCCAGATCGACATCGCCGTTCGGAGACGGTTCAAGCGGGTTGAGAATGTCGACGCCCATGGCGATAAAACGTTCAATGAAACGGGCTACCTTGCCATGGCAATGAACCCATACATAACCGCCGGCATTATGGATATCCTCGCACAAGAGCTTGTCATGCCGAAGGATGAAATCGTCAAAATGCTGCGGCGACATCAGAGGCGGGATAAATAATTCCGGGCCGACCCATTGAAAGGGGCCGGTAATGCCGGCTTCGACGGCCTGACGGGCAAACGCCCGGATGCGGCCGGCGTACAGGCTGATGATTTCCTCGAGTTTATCGTGGCAATCCACGCTGAAATAAGCCAGATTTTCCGATCCGGTCAAACGCTGCAAGGCATATCCCGCATGATCCAGCTGAAACAGAACCGCGCCGCGGTCGCCTAAGCCGGACTGCTTTTGCAAATAATCGTCTTTTGAAAACGGAAACGGCTGATAATCCATGGTCAGAAGCTTATCCAGATCTTCCGGTTCTTTTGCCATATATTCGACAGTATAAGAAGGCTCGCCGCAGGTCGATATCCGTTCGACGCCATGCAGGTCGCCTTTAGGGGTGTGGAAAGTCATGTGCTTATCTTTCCATTCCGGGCGGCCGGTATCCATGATCCGGCAAGTAATCTGACCTTTTTCATCCC
>CAYRWC010000470.1:0-1946 GCA_964427795.1 uncultured Oscillospiraceae bacterium
TGATCACGGCGTCGGCCGCCGGCAATTTATCTTTGCAGGTATGATGATCGGTAATAATAACGGACAGGCCGGCATTTTTCAGCCGGTCCACTTCATCGAAGCTGGAAATGCCGCAGTCCACCGTTATCAGCAGCCGGCAGCCGCCGGCCGCCAGGATATCCGCGCCGGACGCGGCCAATCCGTAACCGTCGGTCAGGCGATCCGGTATCATGGTTGTGCAGCGGGCATCAAGGTGCATAAAAAAACGGGCCAGCAGCGCTGTCGCCGTTATACCGTCTACATCATAGTCGCCATGGATGACAATCGGCTCGTCTGCGGCCAGAATGTTCTGGATCAGCGTACATGCCTGATCCATATCTTTAAGCAGAAAAGGATCATGCAGGTGTTCAAGCGTCGGCTGCAAAAATGCGGCGGCGCCGGCCGGATCGGCCAGGCCGCGGCCGGCCAGGAGGCGCTGCGGAAGAGAACCTGCGACAGGCGTTTCCGGTTTAAGCAGCCATTCCCTGCGGATCATCGCGGCCATCGCGGCATTTCCCCCTTATAGACAGGCAGGCCCGACATCGTTTCACGAACATCGGGCCTGCAGGATGTATCATCATTTCATTAGTCAGGATATCAACTCAGCAATCTCCTGACAATCAGGTTTACCAGTTTGCCATCCGCACGTCCTTTGACTTCCGGAATCAATTGCTTCATGACCGCTCCCATATCGCGGGCCGAGCAGGCGCCGGTCGCGGTTATGGCCTGACGAACCAGCTGTTCGATTTCGGATTCGGAAAGCTGACGGGGCATATACGCCTCGATCAAAGCGATCTCCGCCAGATTCTTGTCAATAATGTCCTGGCGTCCGCTGTTTTCCAGTTCCTTTACCATTTCGGTCCTTTTCTTCAATTCTTTTGCCAGAATCTCGAAAATACCGTCTTCATCGACCGTTTGGCGGGTGTCTTTTTCAACTTGCAAAACTGCTGCCCGTAAAATCTGCAATAAGTCCTTGCGTAAAACATCCTTTTCACGCATGGCCGTTTTCAGATCATCCAACAGGCGTTCTTTCATGTTCATGATTTAACGTTTCCTCTTTCTGGCGGCCTCGGACTTTTTCTTGCGTTTGACGCTGGGTTTCTCGTAATGCTCCCGCTTGCGAACCTCCGCAAGAACGCCGGACCGGGCACAAGAACGCTTGAATCGTCTTAATGCACTGTCAAGGGACTCGTTTTCTTTAACTCTGACTTCTGACATCTGTTTTCCCTCCCCTCACGGCGATTTGTCTGGTGTTCGCCACATGACAACACCTGCGATCAACAGGCGGTATCATGCCATATTATACTAGTTGATACGTGTCGGCGTCAACAGGTAAAAGGCATACATCTGAATTCGTTGATACAATTTTCATATCGTCGGATTCATGTCCTGTCTATAAAAGCTTTTCACCCAGCACGCGGCCGCCAATCAGATGAAAATGCACATGACGAATTGTTTGACCGCCGTCTTTGCCGCAATTATTGATAAGCCGGAAACCGTTTTCCGCAACGCCGGCGGCAGCGGCAACGGCCGGCACGGCACGCAGGACGCCGCTCAGGATATCCGCGCCGTCCTTCCGCGCCGCCAGCTGAAGAAGATCCTCGCAATGAATTTTAGGGACAATCAACAGGTGAACCGGCGCCGCCGGATGCAAATCGCGGAAAGCAACGACATTCTCATCTTGATAAACCATCGCCGCCGGTATCTCACCGGCGATAATACGGCAAAAAATACAGTCATCCATTCTTCTGCCTCCTCTGCATCCGCAGCCGGTTTTCCGGCATGCGGGTCAAGCGCCCAATTGCTGTTCAATATGCCGGCGCAAAACCGCCAGGGCTTCCGGAATCCGTTCCGGTTGTTTGCCGCCGGCCTGAGCCATATCCGGCCGTCCGCCGCCGCCGCCGCCCGTCAGGCCGGCTGCTTCGCGT
>CAYRWC010000471.1:0-1937 GCA_964427795.1 uncultured Oscillospiraceae bacterium
AGTCGGGAAAGTTACCGATATTATTTTGCGGGAGACGACCACGCTTGGGATTAGGGTGCTGGACTGTGAAGCGGCGCACTTGGAGCGGAGCTTTGCTACGGTTAACACTCTCTGGGGCGACATTAGGGTTAAAATCGCCAGGCTTGACGGAATTATGGTGAATGCAGCTCCTGAGTATAATGATTGTAAGGTGATTGCGGAGCGAAACTCAATCCCCCTGAAAATGGTGCATCAGCAAGCAATGGCTCTGTTTTGGGCGCTTTATCAAAGTGATGGGACTACTGACAGCTAGAAGCAGCATAGGCGCGGCAGGCGGGTAAAGCTTCGTAGGCGCGTTCTGGAGCAAATTCTTGCTGTTAGCCGTGCTTTCGTAGAAGATAACACCTGTTCACGAGCTGATTATTGAGCCGGTCAGCGGCGAAATTTCCACAGTAGTAAAGGGTATTGCAATGAAGCAGAACAGCAAACCAGCCGTGTCAGGCAGGTAGTGCCCGGCGAATTTAAGCTCATATAGCGGGAAGCCGCTGCGAGCGGAGGACTTGACGTCTGTAGATCAAATATATAAATATCAAACCGGGATGCAGTTAATTTAAAATGATGTTTTTGGGGGGCATATGAAAAGTAACGAGCCTAAGCGACTTATTCAATCGGTCGGGAGAGCGATGCAAATGCTGGAGCATATAGCTGCCAACAATAATGAGATGAGCCTCTCGGCCGTCAGCCGTGGCTGCGGGTTGTGCAAAAGCACCACCCACAGCTTGATTTCCACGCTGGAACAACTGGGTTATGTTCAGCAAAACCAGAATACCGGGAAATACTCTTTAGGCCTGAAGCTGTTCGAGCTTGGCCAGGTCGTGCATTCCAGCATGGATTTGCGTAATATAGCGATGCCGCACCTGCTCGAACTTTCCAAGCAGTACGAGGAAACAGTGCATCTTGCTATTTTATCCCAGGGGGAAGTCGTGTATATCGACAAAGTAGATAGTTCGCGCTCTATACGCATTGCATCACAGGTAGGCGGACGCAATCCGGCTTATTGCACCGGCGTAGGCAAGGTGTTGCTGTCGGGGCTGAGTGAAGACGAGGTGACGAAAGTAATCAAGGGAACCAACTTTCGACGTTTAACAGAGAAAACCATTGTCGACGGGCAGACTCTTAAATATTGTATCGACAAGGTCAGGCACGACGGCTATGCCATCGACAACGAGGAAATCGAGGTTGGACTTAGCTGTATTGCCGCGCCGGTAAAAAATCACGCCGGAATGATAATAGCCGCAATCAGTATTTCTGGTCCGACAAGTCGGATCGTTAACGGGAGCTATGCCCAGCTAACTGCGGATGTCATCGAAACCGCCCGCTTGATTTCCGCCCAATTCGGGTATAAGGGATAGCGATAAGTTACACTCCCCAAGGGGCTTACTAAATTTTTTCGTCGGCAAACGCGAATGCCGTACGACAATGTCGCACAAAGGGGGCTGAGAACCGAAAAGTTTACTTTGACGGTAGCTATGAAAAAGATGAGGGAGGAAGGTAAGAAAAATGAAGCTGATTTCATTAAAACCGGTTGTGAACAAAGACAAATGCATCGGTTGCGGTATCTGTACCAAGGTTTGCCCGTCTTTAGCGATGGCGATAGTGGAAAAGAAGGCGGTCGTCAATCTGGAAGATTGCCGTGGCTGCGGCGGCTGTAATCAACGCTGTCCCGTGTACGCTATCGATATGGTTAAACTGGAGAAGCCTTACACCGTCCAGGTGGACATCTCCGACCTTCCGTATGAGAAAATCGCCGACCTGTGCGTTAAAGCAAAACTGAATCCCGAGCAGATTATTTGCTATTGTACCGCCACCCGCGCCGAAGAGGTGGCCGGCGCCATTATCAAAGGGGCCAAGTCGCCGGAGGATATTTCTCGCCTTACCGGGGTCCGCATGGGTTGCAA
>CAYRWC010000472.1:0-1933 GCA_964427795.1 uncultured Oscillospiraceae bacterium
CCCACAAGATCCATTTAGCTTCTCTGATGCGAGCTTTATATGTGAAGATCCCCGACCATGGCTATTCGCTACTGAATGCGTCGTTTTCCTGGGGTGGTTTCAAGCTTCTGCAGCAGACGATCGAGGACAATTTCCGGCTTCATTTGGATGATTACTTATTGATCGATTTTGGCGGCTTTACCGATGCCGTGGATACGATCGGCGGGGTGAGCATCGACCTGACGTCGGCTGAAGCGAAGCGGCTGAGCCAAAGCTATCCCAAGGCCGGCTTGCATGCGGGCATCAATGAGCTGGACGGCGAAATAGCCCTGGCGTATTCGCGGCTGCGCAAGCTGGATTCGGATTTTATGCGGACCGGCCGGCAGAGGAATGTCATAGAGGCGCTGATCCGTAAAACGTCGTCGCTGAGCTTGTTGCAGATCGACGCGCTGGCCAGGGAAATCCTGCCGTTGGTTAAGTCGAACCGGACCGGTACGTCGATTTTGACGTTGGCGGCCGAGATGTACGGCTACAGGAACTACCCGATTTCGCAGCTGATGATTCCGCTCGACGGAACCTATAAAAAGATCATGGTCAGAAACGCGGAAATGGAACAGTTCGATGTCAAGACCAATATCGAAGCCTTGCATCAGTTCCTTTATAAAGATTAACTCGTTGCTTCGATTTTATCGGGCCTGTAGAGACGCGCTATCGGGAAAATGAAAAATTCTAAGCGGTAAAATGCGCCGTCTGGTGATATAATGCTTTCGTTATGCAGTGAGCATGAGCTTCATGTTCATAGCTGCAGGATCGAGGGGAGTGGTGTGCACGTCATGGTGAGCGTTGAACAGGAAGATATAATCAGGCGGATTGTCGGCTGTTATGATATTGCCGGCGATCTGGTGGAAATAGAATCTTTAGTGAACGGACATATCAACGATACTTATCATATCCGCTTCGACCGTAACGGCCGCGACGTTCAGTATATTTTACAGAGAATCAACCGTTATGTTTTTAAAGATCCGGCCAGGGTCATGAGCAATATTAAAGCGATATCGGATCATATCGCTGCCAAGCAGACGGCGCAGGATTGCGCGGTTATTCATTTTTTAGAGAACCGGCTCGGGCAGAATTATACGGAGATGGACGGCGAATTTTGGCGGATTTGCCCGTTTATCGAGCATTCTGTAGCCTATGAAACCGTAGAGAACAGCGCGGTGCTCGAGAGCGCCGGGTATGCGTTCGGACGCTTTCAGGAGCTTTTGTCTGATCTGCCGATGGAACAGCTTTATGAGACGATTCCCGGCTTTCACGATACGCCGGCCCGTTTGGAGGCGCTCATGGCTGCCGCGACGGCGGATCCGGTCGGTAGAATGGCGGCGGTGGAACCGGAATTGCGGTTTTTTCAGGACAACCGGGCTTTGGCCGGAACGCTGGCTGATTGGCTGGATCAAGGGAAATTGCCGCTGCGGGTGACGCATAATGACACAAAATACAACAATATCCTGATGGACGAACGAACCGGTCGGCCGCTTTGCGTGATCGACCTCGATACCGTGATGCCCGGCCTATCGATGTATGATTTCGGCGATGCCATCCGTTTCGCGGCGAATCAGGCGGCGGAGGATGAAACGGATCTGACGCGGGTCGGCCTGAATATGGATTATTTTACGGCATTTACCCAGGGCTTTATGACTGCGGCGGGAGATTCTCTGACAAAGAAGGAAATCGAAGGCATGGCTTTGGGCGCGGTCGTGATTACAATCGAGCTGGCCTCCCGTTTTCTGGCCGATTATCTGTTGGGCGACCGGTATTTCCGGATTCACCGGCCTGGGCAGAATCTGGATCGGGCCCGAAGCCAGATTCGCCTGGCGCAGGATATGCTCGGTAAGCTGGATCGGATGAACGCCGTGGTTCGCCGATATGCCGGCCCGCTCAACTGACAAGCTTTAAT
>CAYRWC010000473.1:0-1925 GCA_964427795.1 uncultured Oscillospiraceae bacterium
GATCTGATCTTTTTTCTTGGCCTTTTCAGCCAAATGCTGAGCTATGGCGACCAGAAGCCCGAATACGAAGAAGCCGCCCGGCGGCAGAATCAGAATCAGCATCGGTTCAATTTCGCCGCCGGCTTGCAAAACCGGCAGGCTGATGTCCATGAAGGAACCGTTGCCGATGATTTCACGGATGGAACCCATGCAGAACAATGCGGCGGTATAACCGACACCCATGCCCAGTCCGTCGACAACCGACGGCAGAACGGCATTTTTGCTGGCAAACATTTCCGCCCGGGCTAAAATGATGCAATTGACCGTGATCAAGGGGATATAGATTCCCAGCGCGTCGTTTAAAGACGGCAGATAGGCTTGCATCAACAGCTGGACAATCGTGACGAAACCGGCGATGACCGTGATGAATGCGGGAATCCGGACTTTATCGGGTATGACTTTGCGAAGTGACGAAATCGCCAGATTGGAGCAAACCAAAACGAAAGTGGCGGCCAGGCCCATGCCCAGACCGTTTCTGACGGTCGTTGTGACGGCCAGGGTCGGGCAGGTTCCGAGAATCAGGCGCAAAACCGGATTTTCCACAATCAGGCCCTTGGTAAATTCTTTACTCAGCGGTACTTTTTTGACAGGCGCCATTTTATTGACCCTCCCGGTTCAGCGTTTTATAGAAGAGAACGGCAGCGTTAACCGCCTGCGTAACCGCCCGGGACGAAATGGTGGCGCCGGATACGGCATCGATGGTTTGCTGGCCGGCGTCGGCGGTTTTCAAGGCGAAAGGCTGCGAAGCGTCCTGCCCGAGGAATTGACCGAGAAAAGGATCGCCGGCTACTTTTTTCCCTAAACCGGGCGTTTCATCATTAGCCAGGACGCGAATGCCGCTGATCATTCCTTGCGGATCAACAGCCAGCATGATCGGCACCTGGCCGCCGTAACCGCGGTTTTCGCTTAAGAAAAGGTAGCCCAGAAGATTACCGCCCTGATTAAGCGCTTTATAAGCTTCGCTTAAACCTTCGGGAGCCGTGCCGTCGGCCGGCAGAACCAACGCTTCAAAACGGACGGCTTCCGGAAATAAAGCCAGGCGGATGGCGTTGTCGGAAGCCGCGCTTTGCCGGTCGCGTTCTTCCTGGGTTATATCGTATGTCAAAGCCAGCAGTCCAGTTGTGATCAGGCAAATCAGACAGAGGATGAGGGCGGGTTTCATTTGGCTAAACTTTGGCATGGCGAACACCTCCAAACGGGACCGGAGTTGTCCAGCGGTCGATGTGCGGCGTCAATATATTCATGAAAAGAATAGCAAAGGAGACCCCTTCGGTCATGTTGCCGAACAGCCGGATCATAGCGGTCATCAAACCGCAGCCGACGCCATAGATGATTTTGCCCTTGCGTGTCAGCGGGGAGGTGACATAATCTGTAGCCATGAAAAAGGCGCCGAGAAATAACCCGCCGGATAGCACGTGATACAGCGGATCTTGACCGGCCAGCGCGGCCGCCGTGGCTACGGTCAGGATATAAGCTCCCGGAATCCATAAGGTGATGACTTTTCGGACGACAAGGTAAATGACGCCGATACATAAAGCCAGAATGGATACTTCTCCCAGACAGCCGCCTTTGAAGCCAATAAATAAATCCAGGTAACCGGGCATGGCTGCTCCGCCGGTCCCGTTGGACTGCTGCAGCAGATACAGCGGCGTGGCGGTCGCGATCAGATCGGTTCCCCCGGCTGCTTCGCCGGCCCGGCCGGCCATGATCGCCCAGCGGGTCATAGCCGAGGGGAAAGACAAGGTCAGGATGACGCGGGAAGCCAAAGCCGGATTGACAAAATTCTGGCCGATGCCGCCGAACATCTGTTTGACGATGACAATCGCGACAAAAGATCCGATGACCGGCATCCAGTAAGGCGCGGTTACCGGCAAATTGAACGCCAG
>CAYRWC010000474.1:0-1923 GCA_964427795.1 uncultured Oscillospiraceae bacterium
TTGCGCGGTAGTCATCAGCCCTTTACGGGTATTATCAATCATCTTGCTGCGGACTTGATTCTCGGTTGTCGTCAGTACATTCAAATTGTATGCCCCGGCTAGGCCTTGTTCGCCAGTCATAATAAAATAGCCTATTTTCCAGGTTTCGCCGCGTTTTTTTTCACGCAACTGAAAAAAAGGATTGTCTATGACTAATCCGGCATCGCGTATTTCGATCATCGTTTCGGCGCATAAAGCAAAAAACGGCATCGTCTTTTCCAGTTGATTTCTTGCCCGGCGCATTTTTACAGCGCTGATCAACTGCATGGCACGAGTCATCTGCTTGATATCCGTGACACTCTTTATCCGTTTTTTAATATCAGATAGTTGTTCCATATTCCTCGTGCTCGTTAATCCAGCGGGTTATAAAACCATCTACCGTCTGATCGATCGTTGCGGCTGTGTTTTCTGTAAACTGACCGCTTACAGCAATTTCTTCCAGCATAACCTGATGCTGCTCACGCATAAAGCGGATATAATCATGGAGGAATTCCCGGACATCCTCTTTATCTAATTGAGTCAAGACACCTTTATTAGCCAGATATAGCATGACAACCTGTTCTTCCATCGGTAACGGCGCATACTGCGGTTGCTTGAGAACTTCAACTAACCTTTCGCCGGTTTTCAACTGTTTTAAAGTATCGCTGTCCAAATCTGAGCCAAATTGCGAGAATGCTTCCAATTCACGATACTGCGCCAAGTTGATCCGCAGAGGGCCGGCAACTTTTTTCATGGCTTTTGACTGAGCGGCGCCGCCGACACGGGATACCGACAAACCCACGTTGATAGCCGGACGCTGACCGGAAAAAAACAACTCGGATTCCAGATAAATCTGACCATCGGTTATCGAAATAACGTTAGTCGGGATATACGCGGAAATATCGCCGCTTTGGGTTTCGACAATCGGCAAGGCCGTGATCGAACCGCCGCCCAAGCGATCGTTCCGGCGGGCTGCCCTTTCAAGCAGGCGGGCATGAAGATAGAAAACATCGCCCGGGAAAGCTTCACGTCCAGGCGGACGGCGCAGCAACAACGATATGGCACGGTATGCCTGAGCGTGTTTGGTTAGGTCGTCATAAATAATCAAAACATCGGCATTATGGGTGTACATCAGTTCCTCAGCCATGGCGCAGCCGGCATAAGGAGCAATATATTGCTGCGCGGCCGTAGCACTGGCGCTGGCAATAACAACCGTTGTGTAGGCCATAGCGCCTCGGTTTTGCAGAAGATTGACCACCGAGGATACAGTCGACATCTTTTGACCGATTGCCACATAGATGCAATAGACGTTTTTCCCCTTCTGATTCAAAATCGTGTCGATTGCCAGGGCGGTTTTACCGGTCTGCCGATCGCCGATAATCAGTTCGCGCTGACCGCGGCCGATCGGCGTCATCGCATCGATAGCCGTTATTCCGGTGTGCAGCGACTGGGTGACCGCTTGACGGTCGATGATACTCAAAGCCGGATACTCGACCGGACGCCTGTTAGCCGAGTCGATCGGACCCAAACCGTCAATCGGCATGCCTAATGGATCGACTACTCTGCCAAGCAGTTCTTTGCCTACGGGAACGCTGACTGTTGTTCCTGTTCTTTTGCATACCATGCCTTCGCGGATCGTTGTGTCCTGCTGGAGCAGAACAACGCCGACCAGGTCTTCCTCCAGGTTCAATGCAATGCCGAAGGACTGGCGTGAAAACATGATCAATTCGCTGTTGCGGCAATTCTGAATACCGCGCACATAGGCAACGCCGTCGCTGATGCTGACAATCTGACCAACCTCATCAACCGTCGAACTGGTTGTGAACGTTTCCAGCGACTCCCGCAAACGATCAACCATCGTCTGAGAAGCAGCTTCCTCCTCGGACAGCGGCAAAGGCTCGGAAT
>CAYRWC010000475.1:0-1917 GCA_964427795.1 uncultured Oscillospiraceae bacterium
GGCGAAGCCAGGCCTCTGACGATTCGCCTGTTTCCGCAGAGGCTCTGGCCCGATATGACCTATGTCTTTAGTCCGGCGGCGGCAAGCGCAACTCTAGTAGTCAGAGATCCGGTGCGGCCGCCCCTGGCGCCGCAGACACTGGATACGGTCCTTGTTGCCGACGGATTTGCGGAGCCGATGCCGGCCGGTACGGCGGCAGAATCGGGGAGCGCCGCGGCAATCGTCGCGTTCCGGATCGCATTCGACGAACTGCAGCGGCCGGCGCAGTGCCGGATGAATCCGCTGCGCGTCAATGTGATCCTGTCTGAGACGGAAGCGGATGATCCTGAAGCAGCAAATGCCAACGCCTGGGTCAAACGGCCCGCGATCGCGCAGCGGCTGGCGCAAAGCCCGGTTAATCCGGACGAGTATGGCTGGTTCGTCTTTGCCTGATTCGACGGTCCGATTGATGAACAATAAAAAGTAAGAAAGGAGTGTTATGGATGATGTCCGATGAAAATGCTGCCGGCAGTGCGCACTCAGCGGATTTGCCACAGGTAACCCAGGAGGACATTGTCGGGGCATTTGCCGAGATCGGCGTTGTTCCGGGCGATATCCTGCTGATTCATTCCTCTTTGAAGAGCTTCGGTATGGTTATCGGCGGTCCGCTCACCGTCATTAACGCGGCCAAAGAAGCGGTTACGGATCAGGGCACGGTTGTGTTTCCCACGTTGGTACAGCGCGATTTTGCCCACGCCTATGAAACCTGGAACATCAAAACATCACCGTCCGATGTCGGGTTGATATCCGAGACCTTCCGGCTTCTGCCCGACAGCGTGCGAAGCGATCAGGCGACTCATTCGGTGTCGGCCTGGGGAAGCCGGGCGGTTGACCTGACCCATGAGCATTCATCGTACGGACCGCGCATGGGCCCGTTCGGCGATTATTGCTTTTCTTATTCATCACCTTGGCAGAAAATGTATTTATATGGCGCCCGGATCGCTTTCCTTGGGGTCGCCACGCGGTATAACACATTCAAGCATTGGGTCGAATATAGCCTGATGGAATCCTATTGCCAATCTATTGGCGATATAGGTCAAAGATGCCGGGCGATGTCCGAGATCCGCCGCTTTCAGACAGCCGGTGTCTGGCCTTTTCTTAATTCGGATCAGATGGATGATCTTCTGAAGAAAAAAGGCCTGATATCCTATGCTCAATGCGGCCGTTCGCTATTCACCAGTTTTAAGGCGAATGATTTTGCCGATATCGTTTATCCCGAATGCAAGCGAAATCCCGATGCTTGGTTTTCACCTGATTGTCTGGAATGGCTGCGGAAATACTCAATAAAATAAATATAGATGCAGGACGAGGTGTTTTATGTTTATTGACATTCATGCTCATGCTTACAGGAAAACAATTCCGGGAATCTGTGATTTTTGTACGGCGGAACAGTTAGTTAAGCGCTATGACGAACTCGGCATTGAAAAAGGCGTTTTGCTGCCGATCGTCAGCCCGGAAATTTATCTGCCCCAGACCAATGAAGATATTCTGGATATGGCTGCCCAATTTCCCGATCGGCTTATTCCGTTTTGCAATGTCGATCCGCGTTCGCTGACAAACTCGCCGGAGGCGCCGTTTGAGCAGCTGCTGACTCATTATCGCAACCTGGGCTGCAAGGGCATCGGTGAAGTGATGCCCAATCTGCCGGTTATGCATCCTTTAGTTCAAAATTTGTTCAGACATGCGGAAAAGGTCGGATTACCGGTCATATTTGACGGCTCGGATCAACTGACCGGAGATTTCGGGCTGTATGACGATCCCGGCTTGCCGCAGTTGGAACACACCTTGCAAAGATTTCCTGATTTGATTCTGTTCGGCCACGGCCCGGTATTCTGGTCGGAGATCGGCAAACTGGAAACGCCGGGGGAGCGGAGCTTC
>CAYRWC010000476.1:0-1916 GCA_964427795.1 uncultured Oscillospiraceae bacterium
TATGTCGCCTTTCTCGATCCGCCTAAACCGGGCGTAGACGAGGCGATCAGGGCTTTAAGCGACGCCGGCGTAGCCGTCAAGGTTCTGACCGGCGATTCGCCGGTTGTGGCAGCTTATATCTGTAAAAAGGTCGGTCTGGACGCATCTTCTCCAGTCATGACCGGCCATGATATCGAAACGATGAGTGAAACCGAGCTGCAGGCGGCGGTATTGGAACATACTATTTTTGCCCGATTGGCGCCCATGCAGAAAGAACGGGTTGTTAAAGCGCTGCGGTCGGAAAATCATGTCGTCGGTTATTTGGGCGACGGCGTTAACGACGCTCCAAGCCTGCGGATCGCGGATGTCGGCATATCGGTGGATACGGCGACCGACATTGCGAAAGAATCATCGGACATTATCCTGCTGGAAAAGGATCTGATGATTTTGAAGGACGGTATCTTCGAAGGCCGGAAAATTTACGGCAATATTATGAAATATATGAAGATGGCTTTATCGTCTAATTTCGGCAATGTCTTTTCCGTTTTGGTGGCCAGCATTTTTCTGCCGTTTCTGCCGATGCTGCCCATTCAGATTCTGATACAGAATTTAATTTACGACTTGTCTCAGATTGCCATCCCCTGGGATCGCATTGACGCCGAATTCATTGAGAAGCCCAGGCAATGGAATATTCACGGTCTGACTCGGTTCATGAATACCATGGGCGGCGTCAGTTCCGTTTATGATATGTTGACATTTCTTTCGCTTTGGTTTGTTTTGCGTTTTAATAACCCGGCCGTCCAGAGTTACTTTCAAACGGGCTGGTTCATTGAAGGCTTGATTTCACAATGTCTGATTGTTCATTTTATCCGGACATCGAAGATCGCTTTTTTGCAAAGCCGGGCCGACATCAGACTGCTGCTGGCTACAGCGGCCGGGATTGTTCTTGCCCTGCTCAATCCGATCATTTTTCATCAAGTCACCGAATTCCATTTCGCAATCATGCCGGGAGCGTATTATTTATTTCTCAGTTTAATTCTTGCTGCCTATATCGTGACTATAGAAATTGTCAAACGGATTTATGTCAAAATCAACGGCGAATGGCTATAGCATTATTTTGCCGCTACGGTGGCGTCAGCCTAAATTCACGCCGCCGGTTATGTTTTTAACAGCCGGGTACATTTTTTTATAGGTTTCAAATAGCTCCTGATAACGTTCATGCAGGCGATCGTCAGGATAAAAGGTTCTTTTCCGCCGCACCAGCCGGCTGACCGCATCTTCATAATTCTTGTAAATGCCGGCGGCGGTGCCGGCCAAAATAGCAACGCCCAGGGTGCCGGCTTCCGATATCTCGAGTGTTGTCACTTTTTTCCCCATCATGGTCGCTTTGAGCTGGAGGAAAGCTTCGGAACGGGCTAAACCGCCGACGGCAATCAGTTCGCCGATCTGAATGCCGGCCAGAGCCAGATGTTCCACATTGATCATCATCTCATAAGTCAGCCCTTCCAATATAGCTTTGATGATGTCCGCCGGCCTGGTGTCGATCGTCAGGCCGACGATCGCGCCCCGGGCTGCCTGATCCATATAGGGTGTCGCCGCTCCGGCAAAATGAGGCAAAAGAAATAACGAACCGGGATCCCTGGCGGCCTCTCCGATCATCAGGTCATAGATGCTTATGCCCAGCCGTTCGGCTTCTTCCCGATATGAACCGCCCCAATAATCGGCGTACCATTTCAACACGCTGCCGCTCGTGAACGTAAAAGCATAAGTGACGTAAAGATTTGGCACAACATGAGGGACACAGGCATAATGATTCAACGCCATCTGTTCCGGTATAACAGGCCGGTTGAAAACCGGCGTGATGCACTCGGTAGTGCCCATGCCGTCGGCCGCCAGACTGCTGCGGACGGCGCCCGCTCCTAAAGCGGCGCAGACCT
>CAYRWC010000477.1:0-1916 GCA_964427795.1 uncultured Oscillospiraceae bacterium
TGGCGGGGATGGCCGGCCAGGTGCAGCAGCAGATCGAATTCCTTGGCGGTCAGGTCAACGGCCTGGCCGGCGCGGCGCACATCACGCGTCTGCGCGTTGATTTGAATGTCTTTAAAGGAAAGCGGGCTGCTTTCCGCGGGCGGAGCGCCGGCCTGGGTGCGCCGCAGAACGGCGCGGACGCGGCTGACCAGTTCCTGCGGGCTGAACGGTTTGACCACGTAATCGTCCGCGCCTAATTCCAGCCCGGCAATGCGGTCGCTTTCCTCACGGCGCGAGGTGAGCAGGATGATGGGTACATCCGAGCGGTCGCGCAAATTGCGGGTGAGGCTGAAGCCGTCCACGCCGGGCAGCATGACATCCAGAATGACCAGATCGGGCAGGCTTTCTTGAAAGGCAGCCTGGGCGGCGTCGCCGTCGGCCAGGCAGGTAACCTGATAGCCGGCGCGTTTCAGGTACAGGCTGACCACTTCGCTGATGCTGGGTTCGTCTTCGACGATCACAATTTTGCTCATGCGGACTCTTTAACGGAAGGATGCCGGGGCAAGGCGGTCGGGGTTAATTGGCGACTAATCCTATTATACAGATCAATTATTGCGGAATTCTTAAGCTTTTTTCAGCTTTTCTTAAGCATTTCTGCCGTTTTTTGTAAGATATGCCGGATAGCCTATTAACAACCCGGCGGAAGTTCCTGCCGTTCTGGCTGCGGAATTCCCCGGAAACTTATTAAAGCGGTGTTTACCCCTGAGGAGGATGAAATGATTCAAAAAGCATTGATCAGTTTCGCTTTGGCCGCGCTGCTGCTGGCCGCCTGCGCCCCGGCGGCTGCCACTCCAGACGCCATGATGGATAAACCGACAGAAACAATGATGGCAGAGACGGATGATGACATGCTGGAAGCAGAACCGACCGAGGCCATGCTGGAGCCTACCGCGGAGACGATGATGGAGGACGAACCCACCCAGGAAATGATGGACGCCACCGAGGACGGTATGCATGCGGATGCGGCCACTCCGGAGAGCATGGACGGCACAGACGACGCCATGATGGATGAGAGCGGCATGATGGCTCCGCAGAGCTTTTCGTCGAAATTGGTCGATGTCGCCACGGACGCTGAATTCAGCCTGGCGGACTTTGCCGGCCAGGTTGTTCTGGTTGAAAATATGGCCATGTGGTGCCCAACCTGCAAGGCTCAGCAAGAAGAAGTGAAAGCCCTGCATGAGCTGCTGGGGATGGATGCGCACCTGGTAACAGTTGCGCTGGATATTGACCCCAACGAACAGGCCGGCGATCTGAAGGCTTATGCGGCCGACAACCAGTTCGATTGGATTTACGCGGTTGCGCCCGCTGAACTGAGCAATGAAATCGGCGCCGCTTTCGGCGACCAATTCCTCAACCCGCCGTCCGCGCCGATGTTCATCATTGACGCTCATGGGTATGTGCATACCCTGCCGTTTGGAATCAAGAGTGCTGAGGATTTGCAGCAAGCGCTGCAGCCCTATCTGGAAGCAGGAATGTAACCGGACCGCGGCAGCGACTGACTTGGGCGGCAGGCGCATCCCCGGCGTCTGCCGCCGCATTCGGGAGGAATCTGGTGGAAACGATCTTGACTTCGCTCAGCCTGGGGCTGCTGGCCAGCGCCAGCCCGTGTATTTTGCCGCTTTACCCTGGGTATCTGGCTTATCTGAGCGCCTCCGGCGGGCAGTCCGGCCGGCGCGGACAATATTTTCTCGGTTTTTTTGTTCTGGCCGGCGTGCTGACGATGATGCTGGCCCTGGGCGCACTGATTGCCCTGCTTTCCATCTCGATTGGGCGCGCCCTGACGGTCATCATCCCCTTAGCCGACCTGTCTCTGGTGGTGTTAGGCGTGCTGCTGCTTTCCGGCTGCAATCCGTTTAAGCTGCTGCCGCAGATCCGGG
>CAYRWC010000478.1:0-1915 GCA_964427795.1 uncultured Oscillospiraceae bacterium
AAACCTGCTTCCGATGATGATCTGAACCGGTACGTTTGCTTCCGGCGGGAATTTGTCGTAAATCCGGAACAGGCCGACGAGAACGCCGATCTATATATCGCCGCCGATTCCGACTACGCGGTTTGGTGCAACGGCGTCTTTGTCGATTGCGGCCAGTTCGGCAATTTCCCGAAAGATAAAACCTATGACACGCTGAAACTCGGCTCCCTGCTGAATTCCGGGAAAAACGCCTTATGTATTCTGGTTCATTATTGGGGGAAAAGCAATTTTTCTTATCTGCGCGGCGAACCCGGCTTGCTTTTTACCCTGAAAATCGGCTGCCAAGTCATTGTCAGCGATGAACAGACTCTATGCCGGTTTTCGCGTTCCTACCATCAAGGACCGATCTATCAGACGACGCCGCAGCTTGGGTTTTCATATGCCTACGACGCTTCAGCCGAAGATCAATGGCTGCAGCCGGACTATGCGGCCGGCCGGCCTGATTGGCAGGCGCCCCGGCTGATGATAGAGCCGGCGGCTTATTATCGGACAGATCTCAGGCCGCGCCCCCTTCCAAAGCTGATGCTTAAGGATCCCGCCGCCGCCCGCTTGATTGCTCAGGGCACTTTTATCCGTGGCGCCGGCGATCCCGCCGATTCCGGCAACGCCGCCACACCCGCCGAATTGGTCCAGCATGATTGGTTATCTTCCTGTTTGCGCAAGGACCTGTTCACCGCGGCGTCCTATCCGATTCCCGGGACCGACGCCGACCTGCCGCCCGTCTTGCCCGGCGCGGCCGCCGGGTTGGCCGTCAAACCGGAAATGATCCAAAAAGACCGGGGCATATATGTCATTTTCGATCTCGGCCGCGAAGAGGTCGGGTTTCTGGATCTGGACCTGGATGCGGATGCCGGCACAATCATCGATATCGCCCACGGCGAACACCTTGACGATTTGCGCGTGCGGGCCACTGTCGGCGGCCGTCATTTTGCCAGCCGCTATATTTGCCGCGGCGGCCGTCAGCAGTATACCGCCTGTTTCCGGCGGATCGGCTGCCGCTATCTGGAATTGCACATTTTGCCGGCCGGACACCACCTGATTCTGCACCGCGCCGGCATGCGGCCGACTGTTTACCCGATCGTGGAACGTGGCAGTTTTCAATGCAGCGACCGGCTGCATAATCGGATCTTTGATATCAGCCGGAGAACGCTGCATCTTTGCATGCATGAGCATTATGAGGACTGCCCCTGGCGCGAGCAAGCCCTATACGCCATGGATTCGCGCAATCAGGCGCTCTGCGGCTATTACGTCTTTGGCGAATACGATTTCCCGGCCGTATCTTTCGCTCTGCTCGGCGACAGCCTGCAGCCGGACGGCCTGCTGGAGCTGATAGCTCCTTCGGCATTCGAACTGACCATTCCCAGTTTCTGTTTAGCCTGGATCATCGAGGTGTGGGAGCACTGCCTTTACAGCGGCCGGACAGATATTCTGCAAGCCCGGCTGCCTGTTGTCAAAACTGTTTTGACAACCCTGCTCTCTATGATGAAGAACGGTCTGCTGCCGGCGCTCAACGGCAAGCGTTATTGGAATTTTTATGAATGGGCCGACGGTCTGTCCGGACAGGATGATTCCTTGCTGCATGAGCAGCCTGACCTAATCCGCTATGACGCCCCGCTCAATCTTTTTCTTTTGCTGGCTGTTCAGGCGGCGGCGAAAATGGCCCGGATTCTCGACGATGCCGTCTGGGCCGATGATCTTGACCGGACAGCCGCTTTGCTCGCCGGCCGGATTCATCAACAATTCTGGCAGGAAAACCGGCGCTGTTATCAAACTTACCGATATGCCGCGGCCGGACCGGAACCTCAAAAGCAGCATTTTGCGGAATTAACTCAAGCTCTGGCACTGTATGCCGGCATTTGCCCGACGGATTCGGCCG
>CAYRWC010000479.1:0-1912 GCA_964427795.1 uncultured Oscillospiraceae bacterium
AATCCTAATCCCGTTATAACAAAATAAAAGAAACCTGGCAGGCCGAAGTAATGGCCAGGTTTCTTTGAAGGATCTTTAAAAGACGCGGGTTGTATAACAGATCACTATTTTCCTAATTAGCCGGTTACGTTTCCTTTTTTTATTTTTTTATATTGCGACAAAATCCATCTCATGGCATCTTCCATATCCATTTCGTGACCGCCGTCAAATATATCAAGATAGACTTTCGCTTTGGGATAATTAGAAATGATTTCATTATAAAGCCTTATACTGTGGGTAAAAGGTACTGAATTATCATATTTCCCGTGAAAAATTTTAAGATTTGCCTTTGCTATTGTGTCAACATAGCTCATGGGCGAACGCTTTTTCATCTCTTCCTTATCATTATTACAGCATTCAAGTATTTGCTCACGGTATTCATCACTTTCCTCTGCCCATTTTTCAAGGTCTGTTATTCCAACAAAAGCGCCGATTGCTTTAAAGTATTCTGGACAAAAGCCCGCCATCATCAATGCCATGTGACCGCCGCCGCTTGCTCCAAGTAAGAATATGTTTTCTGTATCTATATTGTATTCTTTTACACAGTAATCAATCGCATCTTTAATATCCTGCTTTGCAAGAAGTGAGCCGCACGCTTCATGATGTATTGGATTTTCAATAATATTAGGTCCTCTAAATTCAGGCAAAAGCAAGTTAAAATCGTATTTTTCTGCAGAATCCACCATATTGTATACCTGATTATGTCTGTCATAGCTCCATGTGTGAAGCCCCACAAGAAGCGGTCTTTGGCTGTTTGAACAGCGATATAAAAGCGATGGCTGTAAACTTGCGTCAAGAGTTGATTTAATATATATTTCTTCTCGTTTCATCATTTCACTCAACCTCTTTTTCTTGCCCCGCCAAATTGTCTATAATCTTAGTGTAGTCATTTGTGTTTCACGGCTTAAATTCTACACCAATTAGCGGGCTCTTCGGAACCTGCTTTTTTTTAATACGAAAGAGAGACTGCTCCGAATTTTACTTAGGTAATACCATGTGTAATTTTTGAATACAAAAAAACCCCACATCCGTTGAGGCTGTAAGGTTTTCTGCTGGTGCGCCTTCAGGGACTCGAACCCGGGGCCCACTGATTAAGAGTCAGTTGCTCTACCAACTGAGCTAAAGGCGCGTACCGTTCTTACGAACAGATGTTATGATACCAGCGGGCTACCGGAATGTCAAGCTCGAATGCCGTTTTTGCTGAGCGTCACTGAGCGTCCGGTCGGCATTTTTCCCTTATCCGGGCCCTGCCGCTTATCCTGCCGGCGGGGCGATCCGCGCCAGGATGCCGCGCGCTGCGATGACGCCGCTCGCGCCGGCCTGGGACAAGCCGCGGGTGATGCCGGCGCCGTCGCCGATTGCATACAAATTGGGCAGTTTGGTTTCCAGCGTCTGGCTCAATTCCAGCCGCGAGCTGTAAAATTTGACTTCGACGCCATAAAGCAGCGTATCGTGGTTCGCCGTGCCGGGGGCCAGTTTATCCAGAGTCTCGATCATTTCGATGATGTTGTCCAGGTGACGTTTGGGCAGAACCAGGCTCAGATCGCCCGGCGTCGCTTCCAGCGTCGGCTGGACAAAACTCTGGCTCAGACGGTGCTCATTGGTCCGGCGGCCGTTTATCAGGTCTCCGAAGCGCTGGACCAGTACGCCGCCGCCGAGCATGTTGGACAAAGAAGCGATTCGTTTGCCGTATTGATAAGGCTCACGGAATGGCGACGTAAATTTATTGCTGACCAAAAGAGCGAAATTGGTGTTTTCACTGCGCAAAGCCGGATCGGTATAGCTGTGGCCGTTGACGGTCAGGATACCATCGGTATTTTCGGTCACCACATAGCCATAAGGATTCATACAGAACGTCCGAACCGGATCTTTG
>CAYRWC010000480.1:0-1903 GCA_964427795.1 uncultured Oscillospiraceae bacterium
TAGGCCGTCAGTAGAGGAATCAACAGGCATTTAGTGATGATCGAATGTCGCGGCCAGGTTAAATGCGTGATCAAATCGATGCCAAACAAACCCAGGACAATCCATTCCATACGCCGACCTCCCGTGCGGGTCCTGTTTGTTTAAAGAGCGGAATATATGGTTGCCTGCAGCCGCGGAATGAAACGGATATGGTCGGCCGGGAATCGCTGAACCATATAAACGATCGTCATATCTTCATGGGGATCGACGCTGAACCAGGTTCCTGCGGCGCCGTCCCAGCCGAATTCGCCGGGCCTGGCCAACGTGGCGGCCGGAATCGGATCCAGCAGACAGCGAACGCCGAGGCCATACCCGTATCCTTTCATCGTTTCCCAGCCGCAGTCGGCCATTTGAACTTGGCCGAGGTGATTGGCGCGCATCAGATCGACCGACTTGCCGCTAAGCAGACGGCAGCCTTCCAGAGTGCCGCCGCCCAGGAGCATCCTGGCAAACCGGGTATAATCCGCGCGGGTGCTGAAAAGTCCCGCGCCGCCATACTCGATCATCGGCGGTTGGCAGGGATCTCCCGGCGTCAGATCATTAGGCGCGTCGCCGGCCAGCACGCCGTCCTTCTCGGCATAAAGACCGGCCAGCCGATCCAGCCGCTCCGGCTTGATCTGAAAACCTGTTTCCTTCATGCCCAGCGGATCCAGCAGCTGCTCCTGCATGAAACAACTGAATTTCCGGCCGGAAACAACCTCGATAACAGCGCCGATAATATCCAGCGACAAACCGTAAAGCCAATGGGAACCAGGCTGGAAATTCAGAGGTATGGCGCCGACGCGATTGGCAAGCGCCGGCAAATCGATAGTCCGTCCGGCAGCCGCCTCGCCGGCGGCTTCCCGCAGCAAAGCCGCTATCGGCTGGCTGGCCGGCGACGGGTCGTACGGATAGGGAATACCCGAAGTCATCGTTAAAAGATGATGCAAGGTCAATTCGCGTTCCGCCGGTTCCGCCGTCCACTGCTGCCCTTGGCGAACCCAGACCCGCGTATCCCGAAATCCCGGCAGATAGGCGCCGACCGGATCATTGACATGGACCAGGCCTTGCTCGCACAACATAAGAAAACAAACAACCGTCAGAGGTTTGGTCATGGAGAAAATGCGGAAAATGGTATCCGGCGTCATGATTTTCTGGCGCTCGCGATCGGCGTAACCGACTTGCGTCGCCAAAATGGTTTCACCATGCTGGGTCACCTGCAAGCTTGCGCCCGCAATCGAACCCGTCTGGACATAATGCTCAAGCAAATGTCTGGTATGGGAAAAATCAAAACTGGCTGATTCCTTCATATGCGGCCTCCTCTGCAAATTTTGCGAATAATATGGCAATTATCTGTATTAGCATTATTATCGCTCATTTTACGGCCGGCAACAAGGGCTTATAATTGCCTTGCCACATCTGGTTATGCGTGCTACAATAAGTAATATTTAAAACGACATAACAAAACAAACAAGATGATATAAGGCGCGGACATAATTCCGTACCGGCGTCTGATCTTTGGAGGAATACAGGATGGCTTATGAACAAACAAGACGTGAAGAGCAGCTCAATGTTCTGACGCACGGCGCTATGGCGGCCCTTGTCCTGATCATGCTTCCGTGGGCAGTGTGGAACGCCGGCCACGCCTCATTTCGTAACGGCGCCGATGTGGCGGTTTTTTTCTGCTGCCTGATTTTGATGTTTAGTGTTTCGGCGGTGTATCACGGTTCGCCGCCGGGCAGCGCTGCTAAAAAAGTGCTCAACCGGCTGGATCATATGGCGATCTTCTTTGCGATTGCGGGCAGTTATACGCCGATAGCCCTTGAAATCATCGGCGGCAGAACCGGCCGGTCCATTCTGATCGCGGAGTGGGTACTGGTGCTTG
>CAYRWC010000481.1:0-1903 GCA_964427795.1 uncultured Oscillospiraceae bacterium
CGCCGTCCCAAAGAAAAACCTGTCCTTTGATCAGCCGGCAGTTTCGGTCGGCCGTCGCCAATTCGGCCATCTCCCGGTCGGTCAGGGGATCGTCCGACACGGCCTGCAAATTGGCGCGCAGCTGTTCGGGTTTCACCGCGAACGGGATCGGAATCTGGCCGCGCTGGGCCGCCCATTTCAGGCAGATCTGCGCCGGATGAACGCCATGGTCGCCGGCAATCCGCCTGATAACCGCGTCTTCCATATCGGCCGCATCGCCGGCCGCGCGGTCCCGTTCCGGCCGCGAAGGAGATCCCAGGGGGCAGAAGCCGATCGGCTGGATCCCGTGCGTCCGGCAGAAATTAAAGAGTTCAGGCTGCTGAAATGTGGGATGCAATTCCATTTCATTGGCCGCCGGCATGATCGTGCAATCCCGCAACAATCGGGCAAGCTTGGGCACGGTCATATTCGACGTGCCGATCTGACGGACATAACCGGCTCTCTGCAGTCGTTCCATCTGATACCAGGTCTCCATATAACGCTCGTGAAGATAAGGGGCAGCCGACGGGTCATGATAATCAGGCGCCGCTCCCTGAGGATGAAAATTGCGGAACGGCCAGTGAATCAAATACAAGTCCAGATAATCCAAACCTAAATCCTTAAGCGTCCGGGCGCAGGACATAAGGACATCTCCCCGGCCATGATGGTCGTTCCAGACTTTGGATACAATGAATAAATCGCCGCGGCCGATCCCGGAAGCCAACGCGTCCTGCAGCACGGAACCGATCGACGCTTCGTTGCCGTATACAGCGGCGCAGTCGATAAACCGGTAGCCGAGACTGATGCCCAAACGAACCGCCTGCGCCACCTCGGCGGCGGCATAACGGTCGGAACCAAATGTCCCGAGCCCGATTGCGGGAATATCCGCTCCGCCTCTTAATTTTTTAACAGGTATGGTCATTATGATTATCCTCCTTATTGAAGGTTTTTAACCGAAGCGCCGGGCATCCAGATCGTGTCCAGCTGATAAACAACCGGATCTTCATCCGGGCAGCCCCGCATCCGCCGCAGCAAGAGTTCGGCCGCCGTTTCGCCGATCTGCCGCAAAGGCTGCAGGACCGTGCTTAAAACAGGCTGGTGAACAGTTGCCAGCATTTGATTATCAAAACCGATAACCGACAGATCATCCGGTATCTGAATACCCAGCGTATGTATGGCCAGAACCGCGCCGAAAGTCATTTCGTTATTTACGGCAAACAGCGCTGTCGGCGGATCGGCGGCAGACAGTAATTCATACGCCAGCTGATATCCGCTTTCCGCATCATATTTCCCCTGCCGGATCAGCCGGCGATCGACCGTCAAATCATGCGCCCGATGCGCCGCCAGATAACCTTCCAGCCGCTCGTCAGCCGTATAGACGCCGATCGGGCCGCCGATGAAACCGATCCGCCGATGGCCGGCCGCCCATAAAAGCTCGGCAGCATCGAAAGCCGCCTGCCGGTTTTTAACCAAAACCGTATCGCAAACCAGGCCGCTGACCGGCCGGTCCAGCAAGACGACCGGAACGCGGCGCATCTGCAAGTTTCGCAAATCGTCGGGGCAGCCGTTTAACGGCATCATCACCAGGCCGTCTATGGAACGGGCTGATAAAAAAGCCAGTTTTTCACACTCCATAACCGGATTATGCTTATAATCGCAGATCAACGTACTGTAACCGGCTTGCAGCAGGATATTTTCCAAATTCGAGACAATGCTGGTTATAAAAGCGTTTTCCAGATCGGGAATCAGGATGCCGACCGTCATGCTGCGGCTGGTCTTTAAGCCGCGCGCCATTCGGTTGACCGAATAACCCAGATCGGCAATCGCCGCTTCGATCGCCCGCCTGTTTTCCTCCAGCACATGGCCGCCGTTCAGATATTTGGAT
>CAYRWC010000482.1:0-1900 GCA_964427795.1 uncultured Oscillospiraceae bacterium
CTGTTTCACCCATATTAAAAAAACCAACGGCATAGGACTGATCTTCCAGCAAGCGCGCGTAAATCTTCATTTCTGATTGAACAGCGCGGTCAAGCTTTCTGGACACCTGCTCCGATATGCACACCGCTCCGTTTCCCAGAGCGTCCTGATTCACGGCAAGGACCTCATCATTGCATAACAAAGCCAGATCAAAATCTGTCAACTTTTCAAGATCGCAGCTGATCTGTATAGGGCTCGGGAATAAAGCCCGAATCGTAAAAGCGACCACTTGCTCATCTTCATTCAAACGACAGCGGCGGCCATCAAAATAGCCAATTTCCAGCATATCCAGGTCAAAGAAATGTCCAGGATTGCAAAATGCAGCCCATCGATCCGTGAGAAATCGTTTCTTTACATTGTCCCAGATATCGGCGGAATCTTCATTGTCGCGCCACGAGCTGCAATGTGTTTTCCAATATTCCGCATTCTCGATCCCCGCCGCGACGGTAACGCAGAAAGCAAAATCGCGATTGCTATTTAAAAGACTTTCTTTCATCAGGGAAGCATTTTTGACGTCACAAGGCGCCCAATCGTATTTAAGATAGTCGATGCCCCACGCATCCCACTGACGAACATTGTTCGCCTCGTGATGGTCCGAGCCAATACCGTAATAAACATCCGCATAAGCTTTATCCAATTTACCCGTTGTGCAGCCTGGAAATGTGTCGCCGCCCCAGGCTTTGAGCATGGGTGTCGAGTAAATCCCGAGCTTCAACCCCAATCTGTGCACATTATCGGCCAGCGCTTTCATGTCCGGAAAACGATGGTTTGGTTGAATGGCGTTGTGAGGGCCGCCGTATTCACCCTGCCATCCCGAGTCAATATTAACATGTTGATAACCATAAGCCGCAAGACCAGAACTGAGCAACAACTCCGCCGCCTTCTGAATATCGGCTTGTGAAACGGCGCCGCGGCAGGCATTCCAGCTTGTCCATCCAAGCAGCGGCGTTCGGCAAATACCGTCTGCAGCGATACGCAGCATCAACGTTTTTTGGTCAGATCCTAAAACATTCGATGCTTTGATGATCAGCGGATAATAGCCTTCGGCAGGAGATGTGCCCGAAAGGATTCCGGTTGATTCATCCAAAGACAGCCCGCCGGGTAATTCGGAAAGACATGTATACCGGATCGGCGGTTTGCCCGTAACCGGCAAGCGGTAAAGAAAAGGTTTATCTGGCGAAGCGCCATAAATACCCGGTAGATTGAGACGGGGACTTTCCTCGTTAAAAGGTTGAGCGGGAGCAATGATCGTATGCATGGCATCTATCTCCTTCATAGCCGGATAGCAACTGATATTGCAGTTGAAGTATATCAAACCGGAAAGTATAATACAGGATCATAATGTACAGGAACCTGCGAATTCGTACAGAAAGTTGGTATGATTGTGCTTCTTGATATCGATGATCATCAAATGCTGGATCTGATGAAATCTTTCTATACGCTAACACATATCCGTATTGCCATCATTGATATCGACGGTCATGAAGTAATGGGTTATCCTGAGTACTATACGGATTTTTGCACCGATATGCGAGCCAATCCAATCAGTCGCCGTCATTGCTTAAATAGTGATTTCGATGGCTTTGAATATTGCCGGAAAACCGGTAAAATCCATATCTACAAATGCCATGCCGGACTCACCGAAGCCGCATATCCATTAAAGGAAAATGAAACAATCATTGGCTACATCATGTTCGGGCAGGTTACCGATGTGAACGACAAGCGCAAGTTGGCCAGTCTTGTATTATCCCAATGCGAAATATATGGTGTCAGCAAAATAAAATTATATAAGGCAATTCGAAAGCTGGAGTATAAAAGTCATGATGAACTGATTGCCGCGGCTATGTTTTTTGAAATAAGC
>CAYRWC010000483.1:0-1899 GCA_964427795.1 uncultured Oscillospiraceae bacterium
TTGTCGGCATGGTGAGCCCTCCCTATAATCAAGATGGAGAACCGGCATTCAGATCCGGTTGGACGATCGACCGATGCAGATCGGCAAGCTGTACTTAAATTGTATCACAGCGGCCCGGCTTTATTGCAGTTACCGATCCGAATTGTCAAGTGTGCGGATTTTCTTGCACTGCCTTCGGCTGTATGGTATAAAAAGATGGACAATCGATTTGAGTTGAAGAAAATGCTGCTCAAAATGATGATTGAATAAATCAAGTAAGGACAGAATCATATGGATGGTGGAAGTATTCAAATTTTAGTTGCCATGCTGATTTATATCGCGACGGTTGTCGGCATCGGTATCCATTACGCAAAAAGGGCTTCCGAAAGTTCTAAGAATTTCCTGCTGGGCGGCCGCTCTATGGGACCGTGGATCACCGCCATGGGCGCGGAAGCGTCCGACATGAGCGGATGGCTCCTCATGGGTCTGCCGGGCGTCGCTTACTTCTACGGCCTGAGCGATGCGATCTGGACAGCGATCGGTCTTCTGATCGGCACGTATGTCAACTGGCTGCTGGTGGCCAAAAGGATCCGGAATTATTCCGTTGCCGCCGGTGACGCCATAACCATTCCTGAATTTATCAGCAACCGGTTCAAAGAAAAGAAGAAGATCATCATGACGATCGCGGCGCTGTTCATTCTTATCTTCTTCACCGTCTATGCCGCCAGCTGTTTTGTTACTGTCGGCAAGCTTTTCAGCACCTTGTTTCATTTGAACTATCAATCGATGATGATCGCCGGCGCCATTTTCGTCATTTCCTATACCTTTATCGGCGGCTTCCTGGCGGAGAGCGCCTCGGATTTCATGCAAGGCGTGGTCATGTTTATTGCCTTGACCGTTGCTTTGATTACCGGCGTTTTTAAAGCCGGCGGGATTTCCGCCGTCGTGGAAAACGCCCGTCAGATCCCGGGCTTCCTGGAGTTTTTTGGGATGGCGCAGCCGGTTCTGGTTGACGGAGTCCAGAAAGTGGAGGGCGGGAAGCCGATTTTCGGCTCGGCGGCTTCCTATGGCCTGCTGACCGTTATATCAACACTGTCCTGGGGCTTGGGCTATTTTGGCATGCCGCAGGTTCTGATCAAATTCATGGCAATTCGCAAAACCAGCGAATTGACCTTGTCGAGAAGAATCGCCACGATCTGGTGCGCGTTTTCGTTGGCGGCCGCCGTGGCGATCGGCATTATCGGCCGCGTCTTGTATCCAACCGCTCTGCTGACCCAAAGCTCGGCCGAAAATATCTTCATCGTCCTGTCAACCAATTTCTTCATTTTTATTTTTGCCGGATTTGTTATGGCCGGCATTCTCGCGGCGACCATCAGTTCATCGGACTCCTATCTCCTGATTGCCGCTTCGGCTTTTTCGAAAAATATTTTTCAGAGCCTCTTTAAAAAGAACGCGTCCGACAAAACGGTTCTGATTACGACCCGCCTGACTTTGATCGTGATTTCGATTATTGCCATGCTTATCGCTCTGGACGAAAACAACCGGATTATCTTCAGCATCGTTTCCTTTGCCTGGGCCGGTTTCGGCGCGACTTTCGGACCGATCATGCTGTTCTCCCTCTTTTGGAAGAGAACGACAAGATCCGGCGCAATTGCCGGCATGCTCGCCGGAGGCGGCATGGTTTTCATTTGGAAACTGCTGATTAAGCCGATGGGCGGCGTTCTGGGCATCTATGAATTGCTGCCGGCCTTTATCGTGTCTTGCGTGGCGATTGTCGTTGTTTCCTTGTTATCCAAAGAGCCCGACTTGGCTATCCAGCAAGAATTTATGCAAGTTAAAGCCGCCAGCCATAAATAAAGGCATGCGGATCTACTCCAACAAAATAACGTCAATCAAAAAGGGCGCCTCACGGCGCCCCTT
>CAYRWC010000484.1:0-1899 GCA_964427795.1 uncultured Oscillospiraceae bacterium
AAACCTGGATCAGCCGGCGTGTTTCCGGATTCATCGTCGTCTGCCACATCATCTCGGGTTCATTTTCGCCAAGTCCTTTTGACCGTTGCATCGTACAACGATCCGCGCCCAATTTGGCCAGCAAATCGCTCTTTTCCTTTTCCGTATAAGCAAAATAAGTCTTGTCTTCTTTCTTCATATGTTGTGTAATTTCAAACAGCGGCGACTCGGCAATAAAAACGCGGCCTTCCTGGATCAGCGTCGGCGTAAGCCGGTACAACATAGCCAGAACCAAAGTTCGGATCTGAAAGCCATCGACATCGGCATCGGTACAGATGATAATTTTATGCCAACGCAAGGCCGACAGGTCGAAAGATGACAGATCTTTGTTATGTTTGGTTTGAATTTCCACACCGCAGCCCAGCACTTTAATCAAATCGACAATAATCTCATTCTTAAAAATCGACTCGTACTCAGCCTTCAAGCAGTTTAAAATCTTGCCGCGCAAGGGAATAATCGCCTGGAATTCGGCATCCCGGCCCATTTTACATGAACCCAAAGCCGAATCGCCTTCCACAATATAAAGTTCGCGGCGCCCGACATCCCGGGTCCGGCAATCAACAAATTTCTTCACCCGGTTGATCATGTCCACCGAGCCCATCAGTTTCTTCTTAATATTCAAACGCTGTTTTTCCGCACTCTCACGGCTGCGTTTATTAACCAGGATCTGTTCGATGACCCGGTCGCCTTCCGCTTTGTTTTCGATAAACCAGATTTCCAGTTTACTGCGCAGCAGTTCTGTCATAAATTCCTGAATGTATTTATTGTTGATCGCCTTTTTCGTTTGGTTTTCATAACTGGTTTGCGTGGAAAACGAACTGGCCACCAGAATCAAGCTGTCCTGGATATCAATAAAACTCACTTTCGCTTCATTGCCTTTATACTTGTCGCGCGCTTTGATCTGACGGTCGAACTCCGCCGTGAACGCATTGCGCACAGCACGGTCCGGCGTTCCGCCATATTCCAGCCAACTGGAATTATGGTAATACTCGATGCAATTCACTTCATTGTTAAAACAAAAGGCAATCGATGATTTAACCTTGTATTCCGGTTTGTCGGAACGATCCCGTCCTTTGCCGCCGCCCTCAAACAGGACTGGCGCGCTGATGCCGGTTTCATGATCCAATTCACGGACATAACCCAAAATGCCTTCCGGATAATAGAAATTTTCTGTTGTTTTACCCGCTTCATCGGTTAAAGTAAACGTGATGCCGGCATTAACAATGGCCTGCCGCTTCAAGGTCGCTTGATAATACTCAAGCGGAATCCGGATATCGGTAAATACATCCCGGTCCGGCCGCCATTTTTGAATCGATCCTGTCTTTTTCAATCGTGTTGGCTCTTTGAGCAATCCACCGACATTTTCGCCTTTTACAAAATGCAAATCATATTTATAACCATCTCTGAAAACAGTTACATCAAAATATTCGGAAGCATATTGGGTCGCGCAAGCACCGAGGCCGTTTAAACCCAAGCTGTACTCATAGGATTCGCCATCATTGTTATTATATTTTCCACCGGCATAGAGCTCACAGAAAACCAGTTCCCAATTATACCGCTGCTCCTTAGGATTAAAATCCAGCGGGATGCCGCGGCCGTAATCGCGGATCTCGATCGAACCGTCGGAAAAACGCGTTACATCAATTTGATTGCCGAATCCTTCCCTGGCTTCATCGATTGAATTGGACAATATTTCAAAAAAAGAATGCTGACAGCCTTCTAAATCGTCCGAACCAAAAATAACGCCGGGACGCAGCCGAACCCGATCTGCTCCCTTGAGCGAGGATATACTTTCATTATCGTATGTCTTGCCTTTGGTCATGCCTTCACTCCCGTTAACTGGGTTCCATAGCATCAAGT
>CAYRWC010000485.1:0-1889 GCA_964427795.1 uncultured Oscillospiraceae bacterium
TGACTTTGTTAGAATAATCGGTGATAACAGAAAAGGCTGTTACTTCGGTTGCCGTGCCGCTGGTGGACGGTATGGCGACAAAAATAGCTTTTTGGCGCAGCTTCGGCATGGTGAACGGTGTTTTGATGTCTTCAAAGGTCTTTTCGGGATGCTCATAAAAAACCCACATCGCCTTGGCAGCATCAATCGGCGAACCGCCGCCGATCGACACGATGACATCCGGCTGGAATGCACGCATGGCAGCCGCGCCTTTCATGACGGTTTCTACGGACGGATCCGGCTCGACTCCCTCAAAGAGCTCAACGGTCAAACCGGTTTCTTTTAAGATCGCAGACAGTTTGGCTAAGAAACCGAATTTCTGCATGGAGCTGCCGCCGGTTACGACGAATGCCCGCCGGTACCCTTTCAAGCTGCGAAGCTCCTCCATTGCATTGGCGCCAAAATAAATGTCGCGGGGAAGTGTAAATCTGGCCATATTCATGCCACCTTTCCATAGGTTGCCGGCTCAGCCGGTTTGTTTTGTTCGTTTGTATACAATTTACGACGATGAGGCGGCATAGCCAAGAAAAAAATCAACAATTTTTACTTCGACGCAAAAATATTTATTATAAATATGGTATTAGAATCGACTGAAACTCGATTGAAATCAACGAAAATATCAAAGATATATAGGCTGGCGGGAAAATAATATAAACCATATTAATAATGATTATCCAATAGCGCCATATTCCCGATCCGGCGCTTTTTCTTGCGGGTAAAGGATCGTACGCCTATGCTGACAGGGATAAAACGATAAGATAAACAGAACAAGGAGAGCGCATGATGAAAATCGTTATCTGTGTCGGCAGTTCCTGCCATCTGCGGGGTGCGCGGGATGTAGCCCGGATCCTGGAAAAGCTGATCCGGCATCATCAATTGGAGCAGCAAATCGAGCTTAAAGGATCTTTCTGCATGGGCGAATGTGTCAATAACGGTGTTTGCGTGCAAGTTAACGATAAAAAATACACCTTGGTACCTGCCGATACCGAACGATTTTTTCAAGATCATATTTTGAAGGACTTACACTAATGAACCAGATTTATTTAAAGAAATCTAATTGCCGGCATTGCTATGCCTGCATTAAGGCCTGTCCGGTCAAATCGATTAAAATAGATGACGGACAAGCCGTTATTCTGGAGTCGGACTGCATCCTGTGCGGCCGGTGCCTGGCTGCCTGCCCGCAAAATGCCAAGGCAATCGTCAGTGAATTAGATAAAGTCAAGGACTTGATAGCCGCCGGACAGCCGGTTATCGCTTCTCTGGCGCCGTCGTACGGCGGCTCTTTTGCTGTCGGCGAATCAGGCCGGTTGGCAGCCGCTCTGAAAAAACTGGGCTTTTGGGGTGTCGCCGAAACAGCCGAAGGCGCGGTTTTTGTGACGGAAGCTTATCGGGACCTGATAAACCGCGGCGGCAGGGATGTCATTCTTTCCTCGTGCTGCCCGGCCGTTAACGATTATATCGAAAAATATTTTCCTGATCTGACCTCGTATCTGGCTCCGGTTGAATCGCCGATGATTGCTCATGGGAAAATATTAAAAGCTAAATATGGACCGCAAGCCAAAATTGTCTTTATCGGACCTTGTTTGGCCAAAAAAGAAGAAGCTGTCGATATTCGTCATGACGGTCAGATCGATGCCGTTCTGACTTTCGACGACTTGGACCAATGGTTCAAAGACGAAAAAATCCGGCCGGACGACCGGCCGCCGGAATCCTTTTTGAACGAACATCCGCAAATTCTGCAGTTATATCCTCTGACCGGCGGTATCCTGGCTGCGCTTCAGGCTTTAAAACCGGACGGCTCCTGGGGCTATCTCGGCGTAGACGGCCTGGAAGCCTGCCGCGACCTTTTT
>CAYRWC010000486.1:0-1013 GCA_964427795.1 uncultured Oscillospiraceae bacterium
TCCTTGCCGTCGATGACATCCTGCCACAACTGATCCATCACATCATGGTTCATCAGGGCATTAAGGCCATAATAACTGATGCGGTCATAGGTGACGGCAGAATCGCCGGTTCGGGCGGCAGAGCTGTAAGGCAGCAAATCCAACCCCAAATCGCCGGCATCTGTCCCCCGCTGGACATCGATCCGGCGCTGTAAATCTCCGGGATAATTCGGATCGGCAATGGACAGGCCGTCCGGCGTTACCCCATAAACCACCAAGGCATGGCCGCCGGTTGTTCCATCCGGTTTGGTCCGATAAACAAAAACCAATTGCGGCGAATGAGTCAGAGCGATCGAATAAGCAAATGAATAATAGGTCACATCGTCAAACCGGTCCCGCTGAGGATCGATCACGCTGCTGTCCCAGATGAAATCACGCTGAATACGCGAGCAAAGCCGGTAAGCCAGAGAATCATCCTGCCAGAAATCGCGAGTAGCCGGCAAGGCATTATTGTCAACACCTTCCTCGGTACGTAGTGATTTGCCGTCGGCATTGTCATTAGCATGCATATTGTAATAATGAATCATTGCCATCGATTGACCGGCGCAGTGACCTCCCGGTTCGGCAAAGCTGCCGTAATTCGGCGCATAAAAATCGCTCATGGCCGGCATAAAATCCGTATCGGCCTCATTATCCATGATCCGGCCGTCCAGCAGATTCTTTTTCACGATGCTGACAATCACGTCGGAGAAATGAGCCGTTACCAGGGTGATCGAGCTCTCATCCTGATCCAGGCAGGGAATTCCCTCCAGACCGCCGGTAGCGCGATCCCGGAAAAAGGCCATGGCGAACTCATCCGCGGCAATCTGAACCGGGATCTTCAAGGTCATCGGCTTCCCGGCAAATCCGTGACCGTTGTCAATGGTAATAACCGGAGTGGCCGGATGAAACAAGGCGCCGTAATCCAGACCGTCCGCCGGCGTTTCCAGGATAGAGTACTTCAAATCCTGCTCATAAGCACCCGCCGGTACCTC
>CAYRWC010000486.1:1023-1885 GCA_964427795.1 uncultured Oscillospiraceae bacterium
ATCCATTAAGAGCGGACTGCGGATTGTCGATTTTCAATGTGCCGCCGGCCGCGCCGATTTTCTGCTCGGCCAGCAGTTTGGCATCGGCAGTCCAAGCGCCGGGATCCCTATGCAACAAACTGATCATGATCGCCACAAGAACGATGACGACCAGCAGTCCGCCGATTGCCAGCATTATTTTTTGCGCTCGCGTAAAGCGTTTTTTCCCAGTGCCGGCCGGAAGGCCGGAAGAAGGCTGAGGCCATGCCGGTGTCGGCATCGGTGCCGGATAAGCAGTAAACGGCTGAACCGGCTGCCGCGCCGTTTCGCCGCGCCGTACAGCCTGACCACAATGGGGGCAAAATTGAGCCTGTTCCTTGATCTGCCGGCCACAATGCTTGCAAAACATCGATGTACGCCCTTTCACATTCGGGTTTTTTACTTTTTTCACAGCCCATGATATAGACGATATAAATGATAATATAGCAGAAAGTTAATCCAATGAAAACGGTTTGTATTCAAGCAATTCCATTGTATCATTGTCCTTGCGTCCGCCACGGTAGTAACCGACCGAAGTAGCTTTCTGATAAAACCGCACTTCGGAGAGCCGCATCGGCAATATATATTTTGGGACTCACTCTCAATACTTTTTTCCAGCCATATCAATAGGCCAACTCTGATAAATCAGATTTGCGCTCTCAAGATAACGAATATAGTTCTCTCCGGTCGGCCGGGAAGCCTCCGATCTGCAGATAACGAGTAAAATGGTTATATACCTTTGAAAGCTGCAAAATAATTTGTGTACGGTCTTGCTGTGACATATGAAGCAAATCAGCATCAATATTCATTATTGTCAACATTTGTCAACGCCGAACGAAATTTG
>CAYRWC010000487.1:0-1864 GCA_964427795.1 uncultured Oscillospiraceae bacterium
GCAAACCAAGGCAAAACATGGCAGGATTTACTGCCGCTCGCTGATTTTGCCGCCAGCTTCCAGCAAGCTGTGGTCGATGTGCTGGTTGATCATACGCTGCAGGCCGCTCAGATTTATCAGACGCGCCGTATCGCCGTCGCCGGCGGGGTGGCGGCTAATCGCTGCCTGAGGCGCTGCCTGGCGGACGGAGCCGCGCGGCTGGATCTGCGGCTGACCTGCCCGCCTTTGATTTTATGTACCGACAATGCCGCCATGATCGCTTCCGCCGGATTTTATGCTTATCGGGCCGGCCGGCGGGACGACCTGACTCTTAACGCGGTTCCTTCCCTGGATCTGGAAGGCTGAATCCGGTTTCGCGGTCGTCGGAATCGGGTTTCGCGGATTACCTGCGGATTGCATAATGGTCTGCATATGCAGAGTGGATTGTGGATTATTCATTATCACGGCCGGTGGAAAAGTGGAAGGCCAGGAAAAAAAGCTTGAAAAATAAGCGTTAGACGTAGGTTATTAGCAGGTAAAATGTGGAAAACTCTGTGGATAGTGTGTATAAACGCTTGCATAAATGCCTTTTAGCGGAGGAAAATAAATGGTTCAGCAGAAAAGCAGCAAATTGATAGCGGAGAACCGCAAAGCCTATCATGAGTATTTTATTGAGGAACGGATGGAAGCGGGATTGGAATTAACCGGCACCGAAGTCAAATCCATTCGTCAAGGCAAGGTCAATTTGAACGACAGCTATGCGGCGATCGAAGCGGGCGAGCTGTGGCTGCACAACATGCATATCAGCCCCTATGAGCAAGGAAACCGCTACAACCAGGATCCCATGCGTAATCGGCGCCTGCTGATGCACAAACGGGAGATCCTGCGCCTCTTCGGCATTATCCGTCAGGAGGGGATGACCTTGATCCCGACCCGCCTTTATTTTAAAGAAGGCCGGGTCAAAGTCGAAATCAGCCTGGCTAAAGGTAAAAAGAACTACGATAAACGGGACAGCGAATCTAAAAAACAAGCAGCCCGCGAAATTGAAAAACGGATCAAAGAACGCGGGCGGCAGAGCGAATAACGGTTCCCGGCGTATTGCGGATCAGGAACCGAAACGGATGGTACGGGTGTTGGAAACGATGCCGATATAGCTTTTTCCGGTATTGACGGTCAGCTCGCTGCCGTCGGCCCGGGTGAAGACAAAAGGATCGTCGGTGCCGCCTTTGCGCCAGGTGATCGGCTGATACCGGCCGCCGGAGAGGTAGTAGCCCTGGCCGCCGGAAAGATCGGCGTTGCGGAGGATCGTTCCCTCGTAGGATGTTACGGTCGTCTGCAGCAGAAGAACATTGGCAAACCGCAGCGGCTCACCGGTCGCTTGGTCGATCTGAGCCGCGCCGAACTCGCCTTTGGCGTATTGCCGGCGTTCGGCATCGTAAGTGAAAGTCGCCGTCACATAATTAGAATAGGGGACGGTAATCTGATTGGCGTCCGATCCGGCTGCGGCCTGAAAATCGGCGTTAAACCGGAAAGCCGTTTTTTGGCCGTCGCGCAGCGTTGTCCGGAAAGATCCGTCTGCCAATAAAGCTGTCAGTTTTTCTCCGTTTGTTTTAACGCTGTGCTCTTTGCCGCGCGCCTTTTGCCACGCGGCGTCGCGCCAATAAGCTGCCGGATAATTCCCCAGTTCGATGTGGGTGGTGTTCTGATTTGTGAACTGCTCCGCGGCGGCATAGGATGCGCCGATATGCACGACAATGGCGTCCAGGCCGCCGGCGAAGTCGATGTAATTATGCCGGGCGCTGCGGATCGATCCCAGTTCAGGAATCGCCGCCGCGTCGGCAAAAACAGCCATCAGCCGGGTGATGCCGCCTTCGACTTCCATTTC
>CAYRWC010000488.1:0-1863 GCA_964427795.1 uncultured Oscillospiraceae bacterium
TCAGGTTGCGGATGACAAAAACATCCGGATCGGCGCCGGCGCGGCTGAATGCCCGGGCCGTGTCAAATTCGCAGTTGGTGCCGGGGAAAACCGGGATAAAAACACGCGGCCGCACGGAACGGTTCACCGAATGCGGTTTAATCGGTTCCGTCAGCTTTGTTGCGAACGGAAAAACAGGCACCGGCTGACCGAGATCGGCTTTGGTTGGGAAAACGCGGTCGAGAGGCTGCTGCCAGGCCGACAAGGCTTCCTGGTAAGACAAACGGCTTGCTCCGGCCTGGAAATAAGGTTCGGCGGAGGTTCTGCCAATTCGGAAGGCGCCGGCACCGATCAGCTCCGGCTCAACCGACGCGGCATCCGCGGCGTCAAAGGCTAATAATAAAGCTGCCGGCTGCGGATCAAAGAGCCGTGGCGCGGCGGCCTCATCAAAGATAAAACCTAGGCGGCTGCCAAAACACATTTTGGCGCACGCTACTGCGGCGCCGGATTGCTTGACGGTCGCTGCCGCCCGTATCAGGCCTCGTGCGGACAAAGCATGTACCGTCGCCAGATTGGCCATAAATGCTTTGGCATCCGGCAGACGGTTCGCGTCATGCCCGGAATCCAGCGGCACAGGCAACAGCCAGACCGGCTGATCCGGTTTTCGAATCGCAGCCGATACGACCTGACCGGCACGGCCGATTTGAACGGCAAAGGAAACCAGCGTCGGCGGCACCTGCAGGTCCATGAAGGTGCCGGACATGCTGTCCTTGCCGCCGATAGCCGGAACTCCGCAGTCCATTTGCGCGCGGAAAGCGCCCAACAAGGCAGAAAGCGGCTTGCCCCAGCTGTTTTCCCCGGTCATGCGTTCGAAGTATTCCTGAAACGTCAGACGAGCCCGGGCGGCATCGCCGCCCAGCGCGGCTATTTTGGCCAGAGATTCCAGGACGGCATAAAAAGCCCCGTGATAAGGGCTCCAGCTCGACAAATCAGGATCGAAGCCGAACGTCATCATTGATCAAGCATCTGTATAACTGTCGCCGGGCACCGGGATCAAAGCAGCCATGCCTTCCTCCGGAGTCAGCTGGCCGGCGCCGCCGAAAGGCATCAGCAGCGTGCCGGCGCCGATCGTGCTGTCAAAACGTTCCACCAGGCCCTGGCGCGAGCATGCGGCCAGCGAGCCGAGGCCGGCGCGAAGATTGCCGGCAAAATCGCCGTGCCTTCGCTGCTGCTCCGCGGCCGTTTCAAACCAGTTTGCCGCCGGATCCGGCGCGGCAACAGCAACCCGGGTTTGCTGCGGAGCGCCGTTCGTGTCGATAAACGCGCGCGGCAGATCCACCAGGACTTTTCGGCGCCAGGTCATGACCATGCGCGGATCGGCTGTGACTTCGGCGACAACGACCGCTTCCAGGTTCTCGCGGTCTGCTGCCGCGATCAGCTTTTCGGCGTCTCCGGCTGCCGTCACAATAGCCATACGCTCCTGGGATTCTGATATCGCCAGTTCGGTGCCATCCAGGCCTTCATATTTACGCGGAACCTTGTCCAGGTCGATCCGCAGGCCGTCGGCCAGCTCGCCGATCGCTACCGATACGCCGCCGGCGCCGAAATCATTGCAGCGTTTGATCATCCGAGCCACTTCCGGTTTGCGGAACAGCCGCTGGATCTTCCGTTCGGTCGGCGGATTGCCTTTCTGCACTTCGGAACCGCAGCGGATGATCGATTGTTCGTCATGAGCTTTAGACGATCCCGTCGCGCCGCCGCAGCCGTCCCGGCCGGTCCGGCCGCCTAAAAGAATGATCAGATCGCCGGGCTGCGGAATCTCGCGCCGTACATGGGAGGCTGGAGCCTCTCCGATAACGGCGCCGATTTCCATCCTTTTAGCCC
>CAYRWC010000489.1:0-1859 GCA_964427795.1 uncultured Oscillospiraceae bacterium
ACAGCTTTCGGTTCAGGTCCATCCGGATGATTTATATGCCTGCCGGCATGAAAACGGTGAATATGGTAAAAATGAGATGTGGTATGTTGTGGCCGCACAGCCCGGCGCCCAGTTGATTGCCGGTTTGAAGCCGGGCATAAGCCGCGCGGATTTTACCGAGGCCATCGCCCAGGGACAATGTCTGGACTGCCTGCAGGCCCTTTCAGTTCGGGCCGGCGACGCCGTCAATATTCCCGCCGGGCAGGTTCATGCCATCGGCGGCGGACTGGTTATTTGCGAGATCCAACAGAATTCCGATACCACTTATCGCGTTTATGATTATGACCGCCGCGATGCGGAAGGAAACACAAGGCCTTTGCATATCGATAAAGCTCTGGATGTCATCGATTTCAACCGGCCGCCGCAAATGCCTCTGATAACCGGATTAACCATCAGGCAAGACGGCATAACCCGTCGCGTCCTGGTTTTGAACCGTTATTTCATGGTTGAAGAACAACAGATTAAAGGCCGCGCCGACTTTTTATCCGACAGGCGCCGTTTCAGCACCATAACTGTTTTACAGGGGCAAGGGAGCTTGTCTTTCAATCATGATGGTATAGCTATTACAGAACCGCTCTTCCCCGGCGACTCTTTATTGATACCCGCGTCACTCGGATCCTGGCAAATCCGCGGCGAGCTTATGTTGATCGCCGGCAAGCCGTCCGATTATACGGCAGATCTAGCCGATCTGGCCGGTTCGGCAAATATGGCCGCGGCAGCCGAACTGGAAGACAGCGGGTTGATCGCGCTGGATCCCAAACCGGAACCGGCCTGATCTCAAGTCCGGCGGCGTCGATTAAGCTGCAGCCGGATATCTTCGCCGAAGAAGCGGTAAACGGCAAACCCGCCGACCAGCCGGCTGAGCAGCCGCTCATCGTAATGATCGCGCAGGGTTGCCGGATCGGCGTTGCTGGATATAATCGTTTTCAAACCGGGCAGCATCCTGCCGTCGATGACACCGAGCAGGTCGGCATAACGGGTCGCCGCGCCGGCTTCCGTACCTAAATCGTCTATCAGCAGTAATTCGCAGTTCATAATACTGTCCTGCATGGCGGAGCTGCGTTCCAAACGGATGCTGTCGGGATTGAAATTAGCCAGTAAATTGCGATTCTCCTGCAGTAAATCAAACAGCTGCGGCGCGTTTAAATACAGGACGGAATGGCCCTGAGCCAAGAGAGCCTGGGCTATGCAAGCCATCAGAAATGTTTTTCCGGTACCCGGGGCGCCGACAAACAGCATATTCCGGGTATCCGGCCGGTCGAAATCGCGGACAAACCTTTCGCAAGCTTGGCGCAGGCCGTTGATTTGCTGTCGGGGCGATAGTTCAGACTGATAGCGTGCCGGATCGGCACGCACAGAAAACAAGCTCTCGTCAAAAGACGCGAAGGACACGTTTTGCAAGTGCCGCATATTAGCTTGCTCCGTCAGTAACGGAATTAAGAGCTTTTGGTAGCAACCGCAATGCCGCCCTTCCCGCTGACTGCCAATCCAGCCGCTGTCCTGGCAGAGTTCGCATTGATAATGGATACGGTCATATTCAGGATCCAGCTGATGAGATTTCAGAAAAGCAAGACGGCCGGCTTTTATCGATGCCAAACGGCCGGCTGCCGTTTGCGGCCGGGACGGATCCAGCGTTTCCAGCAGCAGATCGGCTCCCGCGGTTGCCAGTTCCTGATCCATAGCCGCCAGTTCCGGCCACTGCAGATGCAGCCCGGCGATGCGGTTGTCTCTGGCCAATTCGGCAGTCAGCCGGCGTTGTTCATACATTTGGTTAATCAGGCGATTGACCGATCTCTGCATCATGCATCAACTCCTAATCC
>CAYRWC010000490.1:0-1853 GCA_964427795.1 uncultured Oscillospiraceae bacterium
AGTTCGAGATCCATTCGCTCTTCGGTGGAAAAATAGAATTCACGGCATTCCGTCAAAGCATCTTCGGGAAGTCCGTCCGGGTAGACGAGTACGCCTTTCGGACGTTTCTCGATAAGAGGCAGTTTTTTGTCTTTAAGCAGATCGTTTATTCGGTCGACGTCGTAACGGACGCTGCGCTCCTTCAGATCGAGTCCGTCGGCCGTTTCGCGAAAGGTCGTGACTGTGTGCTTTTTCAGATATGCGGCAATGCTGAGCATTCTCGTGCTGATCATCAGGCCTCCTTTCTGATCTGAATAGTCCGTCTTCAGGACGCGGCAGACCGGGACCGCCGGAATACGGCAAAAAATAAAGCGGGAAGGGGAAAATCCCCTTCAAAATTTTATTCTGGCAGCTGCAGTGGCGGCCGTTATGCAAATTTATGCTTAATGGTCCGGATCACACCGTCGGCTTTTTTGATGATATCTCCGACAGGCATCTTCAGTACTTTCTTTCCCTTAAAGCGGTCGAGTCCGGCCAGATCTACATCGTTTACGATAACGGCGCAGACCGCTTCGTCGATATCTTCGGGTTTGAGCTGGTTTTCGACTCCAGACCCTCCCTGGGTTTCGACGATAACTTCAACGCCTTCTTTTTCGCCGGCAAGCTTGAGCGCTTCCGCCGCCATATAGGTATGGGCTACGCCGGACGGACATGATGTGATTGCAACGACTTTCATTTCGTTCTCCTTATAATTCAATCCGATATTTCAGATTTGTAATTCAGATCCTGTAAAAATTCATTATCCTCAAATTATATTATACGTACATAAATCGCAGCTGCGGAATAATTCCGCAGCGCTGATTTACAACACCGGGTATAATCCCGAATCAAACCGGCTCTTAATCCCGGTTTTAGAAATCTTCGAAATCCAGATCCAGATCTTCAAAGGATTCTTCTTCTTCCTTATTCGTTTCAGGATTGCGTTTGAGAAGATTTACCATAATCGCGGTGACGAATGAGCCGACGAGCACGCACAGGAAATACTGCCAGCGGCCTTCGACAACCGGCAGAACGATCAGGCCGCCCCAAGGTGCGTGATTCAGGATTCCCATCATGAAAGCCATGACGTTTCCGACCATCGCGCCCACCATCAATGACGGTATAACACGCAGCGGGTCGTTGGCGGCGAACGGGATCGCGCCTTCGGTGATGCCCACACAGCCCATCAGGATCGCCGCTTTACCGGCTTCTTTTTCTTCTGGATTGTACCTTTTCGGAGCCAGGAATGTCGCGATGGCCATGCGGATAGACGGGGTGCAGATCGCGGCGCCTAGGCCGCCCATCAGGTACGGGAGCGTATCAACCTGTGTCTGTGCAAAAAGTGTGGCTACCTTATTGATCGGGCCGCCCATATCGAATGCCGTCATTGCGCCGAGGATCATGCCAAGCGGAATTTTACCGGAGTTGCCCATATGAGAGAGCCAGTTCGTAAGCCACGACATCGCGGCTGCCACCGGCGTTCCGACAACGAAGACGATCAGCAGCCCGACGATCAATGTCCCGACAAGCGGGTACAGGAAAATTGCGCCCAGTGTTTTCAGCGAGGTCGGAAGCTTGATCTTTTTCAGCTCATAGACCACCCAGCCTGCGAGAAGACCCGCAACCATGCCGCCGAGAAAACCCGCGCCGACCTGAGAGGCCAGCCATGCGCCGATCATCCCGGGAGCAAGTCCGGGCTTGTCTGCGATCGCATAGGCAATGTAGCCGCCGAGTATCGGAACAAACAGTGTCAGACCGCCTTTGCCGATGAGTGCAAGTCCGGCGAGCCAGCCTTCCGTCGGTTCTGATGCGCCGAGCGGATTAAGCATGACGGC
>CAYRWC010000491.1:0-1850 GCA_964427795.1 uncultured Oscillospiraceae bacterium
CCTGTAAATGAGCTATGCCGACTAGACTTAAAGCACCGATAACGCTCGTTACGACCTTGTCTTCACTCAAACCCATATTGCGCGGTCCAAACGCCACATCATCATAAATGGTCGGCATAAACAACTGATCGTCCGGATCCTGGAAAACCAGGCCCAACCGCTGGCGGACCGCCGCCAGGGTGCGGCGGCTCAGCAAAATATCCTCGACGGTAATCGTACCGGAATCAGCGGTCAGCACGCCGGTCAATAGATGCAGCAAAGTTGATTTGCCGGCGCCGTTGGCGCCGATAATACCGATGGATTCACCCTGAACAACCGACAGCGTTATATGGTCGACGGCTTTCTTTGGTTCCTCATAGGAAAAGGTCAGATCTTTTAGTTGAAGCATTTCGCGGCTCACAATAATCCTCCTGCAGCCCAGGAACCAAGCATGGCCGGCAAATCCAGCCAGCGGGCGATTATAAAAAAAGACAACCAGAAACCGATATACAGAAAGTCGCTTTTATGCCAGCGCGGCCGGCCGGCGTCAGGAAAGTCGCCCTGAAATCCCCGGAGACGCATCGCTTGATCGATCCGGCCGGCCCGATCATAAGTGCGCAGAATAATTTGTCCCAATAAGGATCCCCAGGCCGACGGCCGGATCCCGTGGTGTTTAGGCGCCCGCAGCTGATAAGCCCGCTGCGTTTTTGCCACTTCCATCCCCAAAACCTCTAAATAACGCCAAATCATGACCACCTGTACAACCAAAAGACGGGGAATCCGTAAAGCCCGCAGCGCCAATGCCAGATCATCCAGCCGGGTCGTGGCTGCCAGCAGCAGCGCGGCATAAATCGTCAGCGTCCCTTTCAGGGTCAAACTGGCAAAAACCAGCCAGCCCCGGGAGATCGTCCAAAAACCGATCAGGACGGCCTGCCGGTCGAACAGCGGATTTAAAAGACCGATGCCCAGAATCAGGGGTTCGACCAGCAATAATCGTTTGATCAGTAAAGCAGCCGGCAAATCGGCCATAACGGTTACCAAAACCGGATAGAGCAGAAAAGGGAAAAGGCTGACGATCTCATAGCGGCCGGTTGATGCCAAAATCAACAGATAAACCGCGGTAACAGCCAATTTGGCCGCCGGATGCAGACGGTGAATCCAGGTGGATTGCCGTGCCAGGTCATCCATGCGGCGCATATTATGCAGCGAAGATAAAAGATCGCTCATGCTGCTTTCCGGCGGCGTCTGCGGATCCAATAAACGGCCAGACCGATAACGGCAGTCAGACTCAGCGTCATAAAACCGCCGACGAGACCGGATACACTGGTTCCGGCATCGACAGCCGGCCAGGACGAGCTGCCCTCCGACGTATCGGCGTCATTTCCGGTATCGGCTGCCTGTTTGAAACCGTAGTCCGGCAAAAAGGCTGTTTTTGCCTGGATATCGGCTAAGGTCTGATGCAGAGGATCGGCCGACGACAATTCGGTCTTGCCGGCCACTTTTAACATCGACCATTCTAATCCGTCCGGATTGGCCGAGGCAAACCAGGACAGTCCGCCACCGATCAGCAGCACCGCCAGGCCGAGCACAACCAAAACTTTTTTCAGGGAAACCGACGGCTTATCCGGCCGTAAGGCGGCGCCGGCCAGCAATTCGGGGCGGGCTTTCCAGATATAAGTCACCACCGAGGCGGTAACCAGCCCCTCGACGGCACCGATAGCCAGATGAATCGGCTGCATCAGCAAAACAAAAGTCTGAAACGGCAATTCTGTTTTACCGGAGAACACAGTCTCCAAAACAACGCTGAAAGCGCCCAGTTGAAGGCCAATCACGGCCGCGGCCAGCGAAGCCGTCCAGATTCTGCCGGCAGA
>CAYRWC010000492.1:0-1848 GCA_964427795.1 uncultured Oscillospiraceae bacterium
CGGACGGCTGTGTCGTTAAAAAAGGCGCCGTGGATCCGGCCATGATGTGCCATGAAGGACCGGCTCGGGTTTACGATAATGAAGAAGCAGCCAGCCGGGCGATCTTTGCCGGTGAAATAAGGCCGGGCGATGTTGTTGTGATCCGCTTTGAAGGGCCGAAAGGCGGGCCGGGAATGCGTGAAATGCTGACGCCGACCAGCGCTCTGGCCGGCATGGGTCTGGACCGGCAGGTTGCTCTGCTGACCGACGGCCGCTTTTCCGGAGCTACCCGCGGCGCGGCGATCGGCCATATATGCCCTGAAGCCGCCGCCGGCGGATTGATTGCCAAGGTTTGCGACGGCGATCCGATCCGGATCGATATTCCGGCTCACCGAGTCGATTTGCTGGTTTCAGACGACATTTTATCGACGCGTCGTCCGGCGGAATACGCAAGCCGGATCCCATCCGGCGTTCTGAACCGTTATCGCCGGCAGGTGCAGGCCAGCAGCGAAGGCGCCCGCCTGACGCCGTGAGAGAGGAGATTCAGCGATGAACGGAGCCGAATGGATTGTTGATTTTTTGACCCGCAAGGGCGTTAAACACGCTTTTGGTTATCCCGGCGGGCCTGTTGTCATTCTCTATGAAGCGATTTATAAAGCCGGTTTTCCGCATATTTTGTCGCGCCATGAACAGGGGGCTGTCCACGCAGCCGAAGGTTACGCAAAAGTGACCGGCTTCCCCGGGGTTGTCATCGCGACATCCGGTCCCGGCGCCACCAACCTGGTTACCGGTCTGGCCGATGCTTACCTTGATTCGGTTCCCCTTTTGGCTATAACCGGCGCCGTCGCCCGCAAAGCCACCGGCACCGACGCTTTTCAGGAAGCCGACATAACCGGCATAACCCAGCCGGTCACAAAATACAACTATCTGGTCATGAACCCGGATGAACTGCTGCCGATTCTTGAAGAAGCCTGGCGGCTGACTACCGAAGGGCGGCCGGGACCTGTTCTGGTCAATGTGCCGAAGGATATTTTAGCCAGCCCGATCAAACCGCTGCCGGGCCGCCAGCAAACTTATATCCGTCATCGGCCGCCCAAAGTCCGGACCTGCAGCATGACCGATAAAATTTATCAGGCCATCAAGCAGTGCCGTAAACCGTTGTTGTTGGCCGGAGGCGGCTGCGTAATTGCTAAAAACGGCACAGACGACCTCCAGGCTTTTGCAGAGAGTCTGGGCATGCCGGTGGCAACCACCCTGATGGGGAAGGGCGCCATCCCGGAAAATCATCCGCTTTATCTGGGCAATCTGGGTATGCACGGTACGCCGCAAGCGAATACGGCTCTCGGTAATTGCGACCTCCTGCTGGCTGTCGGGAGCCGCTTCAGCGACCGGATCATCGGCGATCCGGAACTTTTCGACCGTTCATTGTCGCGGCGAACCCTGATCCATGTGGACATCGACCTGGCGGAAATCGGCAAAAACCTGCATACAGATATCGAAATCGAGGATGATGCCGCCGCTTTTTTCGAAGCGATGCTGGCCGCGCGGCCTGATGACGATTTCCGTCCGCTTTGGCAGCCCTGGCTGGACAGTCTAATGGCTAAGAAAAAGCACTATCAGAAACTGGTTTTATCGATGTACCGGGAAACAACACCGCTGCTGCCGCAATATGTCATCCATCAGGTCGCCGGACGCCTGAAGGGCACTAATCCGCTGGTGGTTACCGATGTGGGCCAGCATCAGATGTTTACCGCCCAGCACTTCCCGGTGGAATCACCCCGCTCATTTATTACGTCGGGCGGCTTGGGCACCATGGGTTTCGGCCTGCCCGCATCCATCGGCGCGGCTCTGGCGGCGCCGAAAAGAACG
>CAYRWC010000493.1:0-1846 GCA_964427795.1 uncultured Oscillospiraceae bacterium
GCCGGAGAATTCTTCATCTGACAACACCACCTTGCAATACAATAGATATGGCATTGCACGTAAAATATTCCAGTGTAAATAATGCATCAGGGAAGACAGCCACATGTTATACGGGGCCCTTCTTTTTGTAACATGAGATTTTGGGTTACAAAAAAAGGGCCCCGGGTAATCAAGGTGTATAGACCGAAAGCAGCCAGAGCAGTAAAAAAGGACGAACCGTTTAAGGTGCGTCCTAACTTGTAGACAAAGTCTACAAGCTGCCAGAGCGAGCGACGGAAGCACCATCCAGGCACCACGATTTACGCTCCGCTCTGCTTCGCATATTATTAATGTTGTGAAGAGCAAGGCGCGAGATAGGCCCGCGATTGAGACGTACAATCGTACGTTGATTGAGCGGGCCTGTTGAGCAACGCAGCCTATTCGCTTTTGTCGACGCTCTGGGACGAACCATTTAAGGTGCGTCCCGGTATTGAGTCGCTTTTAGGGTGTCTAATTACGAATGCACCCGGCTGGTCCCCTTTTCTTCCTCTTCCTCATCGATGATAGCAGGTTCAAAATCGAAGGCGCCGTCGTGGACGAAGACCACCTCATTGCAGCTCGGGCAGATGATCTCGATTTTATCTTCGTCATCCAGTACTTCTGCATCGAAGTACAGTTCCTCTCCGCACTTGGAACAGGTCAACTCGACGTAGTCCTCATCATTTTCATATTCATCATCTTCATCAATCATACTCTCCTGTAATTCAAAGATATCATCATCCAGATCCTGTAAGTAGTCCTGAAAATCACGCAGCCCGCCGCGCAGCTCTCGGGCTTCCAGGGCAAGATCATCCAGAACCGCCAGAATTCCAAGTATAATTTTGCCCTGGGAAGTATTTTCCCCTATATTCATACCCTCGCACAAGCCTTGAAGATAACTGATTTTTTCGCTTATTTCCCTCAATGATATATCCTCCTTTACTTCAGACAATTCTCTCGCGTATAGTTATTATTTCATCAAGGGACTATAAATACGCCTCAAATAAAAAAAACCATACCAGCCATATACAGGTTTGCGGAATCTTTCTTTGATGAAGAAAAACTCCTGTTCGTTGGTAATCCTGCCAAGGACATTATCCTCATATAGCCGCCTAAACAGAGTGGATAACTCAGTATCCCTACGGCGCATGGCGTCCAGCTCTCTTTGCAGCCGCTCCATTTCCCGTCTGGCTTCGGCGCTGTTCCTCTGGTTGATATGCTGGATGAACAGCGCCTCCTGCATTCTGGCGAAGTGCGTTACCCTGCGGATATCGTCCAGTGCAATTGCCGCCAGCAGTAAATAATAACCAGGAGGAAAAAAACATACCACAGACCGCGACGGAAAGCTACCGTCATAGCGCATAAATTTCTTAAACTTGAAAATTTCCTGTTTAGGAAGTATAATGGGGACAACAAATATTAGCGAGGGATGGTCATGGATTACATCAGCGTAAGGGAAGCCGCGGATAAATGGGGTATCACAGGCCGGATGGTCAATTACCACTGCGCAGCCGGACGAATCGAAGGCGCGCAGAAGATCGGCAATATGTGGGTGGTTCCAAAAGACGCTCCCAAGCCCGACGATGGAAGAAAACGACCGAAAAAGTGATCCCAGTCCCCAAGTGAGGTGAGCGGCAAGTATGCGTCCGGAAACAATCGAATTTCATAACGGCCTGCCGGTCCGGGCTTTTGTCCGGGCTGGCAACCAAACCCCCTACCACTGGCACGACGCACTGGAGATCGTGCAGGTGCTGAAAGGCTCCGTCAACATCGGCATGGGCAACGACGAGCTGCCGCTGAAGCAAGGCGATATCGCCATCACGAACAT
>CAYRWC010000494.1:0-1837 GCA_964427795.1 uncultured Oscillospiraceae bacterium
CCTTGCAGAGATTTCCCGATTTAATTATGTTTGGCCACGGTCCGGTATTCTGGTCGGAGATCGGCAAACTGGAAACGCCGGGGGAGCGGAGCTTCTTGTTTGATTTAAAAGGCCGGCAAATCGGCCGACTGCCGACGGGCAGGATCAAAGAGGAGGGCGTGGTGCCCAAATTTTTCCGCCGATATCCCAATTTATACGGCGATCTTTCCGATTTTACGGCTTACAATGCTTTTGCCCGGGATGACGAGTATGGTCCCCGGTTTATGGAGGAGTTCCAGGACCGGTTGTTCTTTGGTACGGATATGTGTTTCCCGACCATGCCCGTACCCTTGCCCGAATTGATGATAAATTGGCGCAAGGAGAAAAAAATCAGCGATACGGTTTTCCGGAAGATTGCCCGGGATAACGCGGCGAAATTCTTGGGGATTGATTAAATAAACCGGTTTGGACAAGACTAACCGGCCTGCGCGAGGCTTGCTTCGGCAAATAGCTATAGCCGGGCCGGTTGTCAGTCCTTTAGTTCGATACGATATTCCTTGGGAGACAAGCCGATGGTTTTTTTAAAAACTTTGCAAAAATAGGAGTAATCGGCAAATCCCGTCATCTCGGAAATTTCAGATACGCGGGCGTCGGTTTCGGCCAACAAGGCGCGAGCTTTTGCCATTCGCTGCTCCTTGATGTAGCCGGCGATGCCCATGCCTAAATACTGGCGGGTCAGCTCGTAAAGCCTAGTCCGGCTGATATGCAGATCTTCGCAGATCGTTTGCGCGGTTATGGCTGTCTGCAAATGGCCGGCGATGTATTGGTTAAGTCGGTGTATCAATTGATCGTGCCTGACTGAAACCAGCTCGTTCAATAAAACATAATAAGTGCAGGCCTCAAGGATTTTAGCGGCGGCCTTGATTTCCGCCAGGCTTTTGTATTCGACCTTGCGGATGGCCGCCTGCCACGCGGCGGCAGGTATGGATGATGTTTGATAGCGTTTGTTAATAGCAGCTGCCAGATCTTTTTTGTTCTTGGTGTCGGCAATCTGGCCGAACATGATGTATCCGATGATCACACCTTTGTCCTTAAGCGGCGCCGTTGCTTCGATCAATCCGGCATGGCAGTGGTAAATGACGAGTTTACCGGTGTTCTTGCAGGCTTCGAAGGAATCGACGTCGCTTTTCTGACATTTTGCGCGTGTGGTGTCATGCGATTTCATGATGTGACATAAAGGGCAAAGCGATTCAGGATAAGCCAAAATTTCATGATACGCGTCGTCGAAAATGACAATGCGGATATTGGTTAATATATAGAAATCACTCATCAATTCTTTTAGTTTGCCGGTGTCGAGTTTTAAAGCCACATTTATCCCTCATTTCCGGACGAATTTACCTTTTACCGTTATTTTAGCAGAATGGCCGCAGGTTTCAATCATCGTTTTTAGTCTGAAAAATAAGCATTGCAAAGATCATTGCGGCTTGAACCGGAGCATCGGCGAAAAAATCCGGACGAATTTACAATTCGCGGGACACTATTGCCTATCGGCGGCAGAAACGGCGGATTATGATGAAAATGATTCATCGGCATGCCAAAAGATTGTTTTATTTGCTACGGAAATAATCCACGCTTAGCATAAGCGAAAAGAGGTTGATTGTTATGAAAAAGATAACATTTGCCCTATATTTTGGCAACCGCGGTTTTTTCCCGGAATCCTTGATTGCCGAAGCCAGAAAACAGTTGACGACGGCCGTCGAGAGCCTGGGTTTCCATGCTTTAATGATGGATGAAGCCTGCACCCGCAACGGCGCAGTAGAAACAGCCGAAGAAGGAAGACGGTACGCGTCTTTCCTGA
>CAYRWC010000495.1:0-1837 GCA_964427795.1 uncultured Oscillospiraceae bacterium
AGCTTATTTTGGAGAAAAAGATGCTCTAGTAGGATTTACTATATTAAAAAGCTTAGAAACAACAGTACAGCTTTTTAGGAGGCATGTGGACCGCTGGATTAGTAAATCCGTTTTTTGATGCTGAAAACAAGGGCGGGATTGTGCGGGAACTGGTTCATTTGTTAAAAGAAAAAAATGCGTGGGGCGGCTGGGAAGGAATTTGTTTCGATATTGAAGTAATGAAATCTATACTTGATGAAATGGTTAGTGGGTCAGGCGTAGATATTCTTTTTCAGACTTATATCGCCGACGTAATTTTAGAAAACAACAAGATTAACGGTATCATTGTCCAAAATAAATCTGGACGCAAGGCATACCGCTCCAATATTGTGATTGACTGTACAGGAGACGGTGATGTTTGTGCGCTGGCCGGCGCCGAATACCAGATCGGACGACCGGAAGACGGCAGGACACAGCCGATGACATTGATGTTTAAGCTTGGAAATGTAGATTTTATGCAAAGCACACCGGATGATTTGATAAATCTTATGCGTAAAGTAATTAACGAAAATAACCTGAGATATCAAATTGGTTATAAACGTCCATATATTCTCATGCTGCCTGGTAAAAAAGCGGCGGTTGTGCAAATGATTCATATTAAAGATGTCTCCCCCTTTGATGCGCAAGCGATGTCCAAAGCTTATTTGCAGGCACGCAGAGATGTCATGTCTGCAGTTGAACTTTTTCGCGAATTTATTCCGGAATTAAAAGGCGTTACGCTCGAGGAAACAGCACCGCAAATCGGTGTACGTGAATCGCGTCGAATACTGGGTGAATATGAACTAACCTTTGATGATTTAATGAAAGGCCAAAAATTCGACGACGGAATTACATTATGTTCTTTCCCGATTGATATACATGAGCCCAACGGGAATGATCAGAATAATTATTTCCCCAAACCCTATCATATACCATACAGGAGCCTTGTTCCAAAAAGGATAGATGGATTACTTATGGCCGGAAGATGCATTTCTGGTACGCACGAAGCGCAAGCATCCTACCGGGTTACCGGCAACTGTATGGCAATGGGCGAAGCTGCCGGCGCAGCAGCGGCCATTGCTATAAGTGCCGGTCAACAGCCCCGGGCAATCAATTCAAATATATTAGTAAAGACATTGCGCGAGGAGCATGGCGTTTTACTTTAAGCGTGATACATCGGTTTCTTTATACTATGTGAATGCTTAGCCGTAATTGGACGCTATCTTCGCTATGGATGAATTGCGAAAGTGTCAACTAAAATTGGGCAAAGCATCTGACTATATTCGCCGGTCAGCTTGATCCGGGATTAAAAATAAATTCATGATCCGAATGAAAATAAAGCGCTAAGAGAAGGTGCCGAAAATGAACAACCGCTACATCGCATTTGACGTGGAGACGCCGAATTACGCCAATGATCGCATCAGCGCCATCGGCATTACCGTCATTGAAAACAGCCGTGTCGTGGATAACTTCTTCTCCCTCGTCAATCCGGAAGCGCGCTTCGATCCTTTCAACATCCAGCTTACCGGTATTACGCCGCGTATGGTAGCCGATCAGCCTACGTTTCCGGAACTGTGGGAAAAGATCGAGCCATTCATGAACAGCGGTCTTTTAATTGCGCACAATGCCCCTTTTGATATGCGCGTTCTGGCGCAGTGTTTGAATGATTACAAAATAGAATGGCAGCCCTTCGCCTATTATGCCTGTACCTGCATGATGGGACGAATTTGTTATCCTGATCTGGAAAACCACAAGCTCAACACCTTGTGCGATTACTTGCGCCTCGATTTGGACCATCATGACGCAGGCAGCGACAGCC
>CAYRWC010000496.1:0-1832 GCA_964427795.1 uncultured Oscillospiraceae bacterium
AGCTTCCAGCCCGTGCTTCCCTCGGCGCAATGTAAAGGAAATTGACGGCCTTCCGGTTGTCCGTCGGTCCAGCCGGCGGCAGGATGCGTATCCAGCGTGCAAAGAATATCATCTCCGGCAGCCTGATAAGTCTTAATCTTTTTCAGCAAAGCTTTTTCGATTGCCTGGGCGGCTTTGCCGGCTGTCAGGCTGCCTGTATCGGCAACGAAATCATTCTGATAATCAATGATCAATAATAGTTTCTTCATCTAGTAAGACTCCTTAATCATTCAGTCTGCACCGACTCATTTTTCTCACTGCTTATTTTATCACGGCCTAGGAGATAATATAACAATAAAATTCAAATCCGAGAATATTTTTCCGGCTCATTTACAAATAATTCGCAATTTCGCCAATTTTCAACAAAAAAAAGGCACGATACCTATGGTATGTGCCTCCGGATAACGGATGTGAATCTAGATCAGGAACGACCGAGCAGGCTGTTGATCCAACCAGGCAGCGAGAAGATGATTTTCCCCAGTAAAAGGCCCAATAATATAAAAAGCAGGAAAAAGAGCAGAGGCCGCAGCCATCGGTGCTGACGGCTGTTCGGCAAGGCGGCGGCATCGCCGCGGATCTTGGGCGGGCGATGTCCTCCCGCTATTTTCGCCGTATCGCGGACGGCCGGTTCCCGGGCGGACGGGTTTTGGATTTTAACGCCGATCAGGGCAATATTGTCGCCGCCGCCCGCTTCCAGGGCCAGATTGCGCAGCTGGCGGATCTGCTGGACAAAAGCGACCGGCGCCGCCAGGCGTTCGGCGATCATGTCATCGCTCAGATAATCGGTTATGCCGTCGCTGGTTAACAGGAAAATATCGCCTTTATTCAAAACCGTACGGGTCATATTTTCAGCGTCAACCATCGCGTTATCCTGAAAAAGGCCAAGATAGCGGGTCAGCTGACGCCGGTCCGGCAAGGTGCCGATATGATCTTCCGTCAGCCGGTACAATTGATTGTCGCGGTAGAGGTAAATTCGGCTGTTGCCCAAGCTGACCGTATAGGCGGTTTCATGCTCGACAGCCAGCATGGAAAATGTGGTGCCGACCGGAAGCCCCTGATAGGGCGCCAGAATGCGGCATACTTCACGGTTGGCGCGGTCGACGAAATCGCGGGCAAAGGATACAAAATCGAAGCGCGATCCGGAATGCCATTGCCGGCGCTGCTGATCCAAAAGCTGCAATACGGTCTGAGCGGCCAGGTCGCCGATGCCGGCGCCGCCCATACCGTCGGTTACGGCATAAAATTGCAGCGAGTCGCTGCTGGCGGCTGAACGCTCATATTCGCGATTATCGTGGATCGGAACCCACGTGTCCAGCACATAGAGATTATCTTCATTTTTCGTCCGAACCAGGCCTTGATGCAACAAGGCCAATGAGATCGATTTTGCCAATGCTATTCCTCCCGGCTTTCATTGTGATGGCTCGCCCCAAATAAATTCATGTAAAGCCCGGGTCTGCTGCTCCCAGTCGACAATCATCATCCAGGGATCTGGATTGACCGTGTACAGGCCGTCTTCCGGAACCCGGTATTCAAAAATCCGGCCGGTCAACGGTATCGCGTTCAGGCCGATCCGGATCATATCGGAACTGCTCATATTCGTTTCAAAAGCATTGAGCCCGCCGTTAGCCAGACCGAGTAAAGTCGGAAGCTGGGATTTAGAAACCTGACGCAGCAAGGTGACCATCACCGTGCGCTGCCGGCTGGTGCGCACATAATCGGAATCCAGCTTGCGGATTCTCGCCCAGGCGACCGCCTGACGGCCGTCCAGCTTCAAAAGGCCGGCTTTTTCCAGA
>CAYRWC010000497.1:0-1820 GCA_964427795.1 uncultured Oscillospiraceae bacterium
TTTGCACGGTATCATTTTCAAAGCCGACGGTTCGCCGCTGACGGTCAATATCGGCTTTGAAAATGATACCGTGCAAAGCCAAGGGCACCGCCGGCCATTGATATTTCTTGATGCCGCCATAATAATGGGTTTTGGCATAAACCAGTTCATTATCTTCATAAACCGGCAAGGGCTTCAGATCTAGCCGTGGCGCGTCGATATGCGCGCCGACCAGATTGAAACCACCGGAAGCCGGCTTGCTGCCGATGACGGCTGCAACCAGGCCTTTGCCGCGAATCGTCGTGTACACCTTGCTGCCGGCCGGCAGGGTTTCTAAAGACTCCAGAGCGACAAAGCCCATGTTTTCCAGTGTCTCCACCGCAACAGTCACGAACTCGCGTTCCGTCTTGGCCAGTGTAATAAAGTGTTTGTATTCTTCGGCAAAAGACATCACCAGCTCACGGTCGGCAGCGTCGGCCTTGTCCCAGAGATTCGGAAAATCCGCCTGCAATTTCTTTTTCAGATTTTTCCCGGTCTCCGACTCTTGAGCCGCTTGTTTATCTTTTTCTATCATTGCCTTCTTCTCTTTCATTTTAACCTCCTGAACCTTCGGGTATTGGACGGGCATGTTCTTTATGTATTATAATACATTTCTGAACCCAAAAAAGGGAATTATAACAGCGCCGGCCGCTGACGCAGGACCGAGGATATATCATGCTTATCGATCATCATACACATATGGCTCCCTATTCATCGGATGCCCGGCAGACCTTACCGGAACTGCGGGCCGCCGTATCGGCGAACGGCCTGGACGGCGTATGCGTCACCGATCATTACGAAAAAGACATTTATTATATAGCCGGGCGCGAAGATGTCTTTTCGCCGGATGAATACTTCGCTCATCTGCGGCCTTACAGGCAAATCCAAACCGGTCCGGAACCTTTGCTGCTTATAGGCATTGAACTGGGTTATTTGCCGCATCTGGACCGGTATTATAGCCGGATGACGGCGGAATACCCCTTTGACGCGGTTATCCTGTCCCTGCATATCCTGGACGGCGAGGATCCTTATGTTACCGATAAAATATACCGGCGCGGCAAGACGGTTCTTTATACCCGTTATTTGGATCAAATGCGTGAAATGATGATTCGCTGCCCCGACTTTGACATCTTGGGCCATTATGACTACATAACCCGCTATGCGACTTATGACGACCCGAAAATGCGCTATCGGGAAACGCCGGAAGCCTTTGACGCCCTGTTCAGCGTTTTGATCGACGCCGGCAAGGCTTTGGAAATCAATACCCGAACGATTATCAAGCTGCAGAAAGCCGGTTATACCGGAGATGATGCCTGGCCGGATCCGGAAATCATAACCCGCTACATTCAATTGGGCGGCCGGCGTATCTGTCTGGGAAGCGACGCTCATCAACCCGGCGAACCAGGCGGATTATTTCATGAAACAGCTGATTGGCTGCGGGATTTAGGCTGCCGGCAGACAACTTACTATATAGGACGGCAGGCCATTATGACATCCTTATAATCCCGCCGGCCATAATGATGTCATGGTCGTAAAAGACACAGGATTGTCCAGGCGAAGGCGCCGAAACCGGCTGTTCAAAGGTTACGGCAAGATCGCCGCCGGGTTCCGGCTCGACTTGGCAGGGTATTTCGGGGGCTGAACTGCGGATCCGCGCGAAAAGCCGATCTCCGGAATGGAAAGAATCAACACCGGAATAAACGATATCGCCGACTCGGATCTGTTTCTTCCGAATCAGTTCATAAGGACCGACAATCAACGTATTATCGGATATATCCATGCCGATAACAAACAGGCGTTCC
>CAYRWC010000498.1:0-1815 GCA_964427795.1 uncultured Oscillospiraceae bacterium
TTCAGCGCGCAGAACCGTCTGGTTACCGCTTTGACCGGCGGATCGGATGTCATGATTCCGTTGGACATGGAAGCCGGCACCTTGTCGAACATGACTTTCAGCGGGTCGGGTAGCCACGCTTATAATTACACCTGGACGAACAAAGACCAGGATTCTCTGGCAAAGATCAATATTGTGAATACGGCCGACCAAAATGTCTCTCTGTATCTGGATGTACCGGCCAATAAAGCCGACTACGGCTTTGTCATGATCGACGATAAAAAAATCGATTTTAACGCCAAGCGCTCAACCATGGTTGATCTGGGCTATGTCAGTGCCGGAGCCGTTATCGAATTTAACCTGGCATTCAATAAAAGCAGTTCGGAAACCGGCCGATTTGAACTTTATGCCGACGGCCTGGATCAAACCGCTTTCGAAGAAGCCATAGCTGTGATTCGAAGCAACAGTCTGCAAATATCCGCTTTCTCCGACACGCATGTGGCGGGTTCCGTCAATGCCGGGCAAGACGGCGTCATGATGATGACGATCCCTTACGATAAAGGCTGGCAGGTGAAGGTCGACGGGCAGGTTGTCGAAACAGAAGCTCTGGACAACGGTTTTGTCAGCTTCAAGATTACAGCCGGCCTACATCAGATCGAACTTAACTATACCCCCGAATGGTTCTGGGTCGGCCTGTTGATCAGTTTGCTCTCTATATGCCTTCTGATAGCTATTTATCAAGTCCCGAAAATGATAACCCGCAGCCGGGGGCGCAGACCGGTTGTCCGTCCGGCAGAGGTAAGCCGGGAATCACTGGAGGCGCGTTTGTCCACCAGTCTTGCGGTTGCCGGCGAACCGGCGGGAGACACGGCAGATGATACAGCAGTGCCCGCAGACCAGGCGGTTACCACAGACCAAACCGTACCCGCAGGCGAGATCGGTCAATCCAATCTTTCAGGCGATGATACATTGGCTGGAGAAGAAGAATCAGGTAAGGATTCAGAGGGTGGCATTTGATTCTTTCTATTCTCCTGAATGATCATGCGTTCCCATCTGTCGCCGTCTTTTGATGTAATATAGGGAAAGATACGATAGATATGCTGATCGGAAAATAACGTTTGATCCAGTTTTATCAGCCAGGGTTGGTGGTCGTCGATGCCAATATCCTGGTTGAAAGCCGCAACCCAAGACGGTGTTTGAATAAGCTGATGACGTTGGGCAAACCGGAAAAGGCCCATTGATGTCAAGCTGGAGTCGATAATGACCAGAACCAGCAGCAGCGTAAATATGAATTCCGTCGTCCGAACCGGTAATTTTTTTAAGCCGGCCAGGATTAAAGTTGATAACCAGCGGTTGCTGACGACAACGACTAATCCCCAAAGTAAAGACATAGGCAGCCAGACCCGGCCTTCGATGTTGTAAGGCAGATAGGAATAATCCCACCAGCGCAGATGGAAGGCTTTTTCCATCAAGACACTGGATGTAAATTCCAGCAGGGTTCCGCCGACACATCCTGACAGCCAAAGGCGGAAATAAGTTTTTTGGCAGGCCGCCGGCATAAGTCTGCTGCCAATCAAAGCAAATCCGTAAAGCGGACAGAGCGGCAGGAATAAAAAGCCTTTTCGATTTATCCATTCGCCGGTTAAAAAGAACATGTAAAGCGTCTCGCAAATCAAACCGAAAAAACTTCCGATGATTAACAAGCCAAACCAGTCATAAATGCTTAATCGAGCAATTTTTTTCTGCCAAAACCGCACTTTTTTTCACCTGCCACAAACATTATAACTGTTAATGCCCGGATATTCAAAATATGGTATAATCAGCCTATCAAATCAC
>CAYRWC010000499.1:0-1813 GCA_964427795.1 uncultured Oscillospiraceae bacterium
CCGATCCTCCATGATGATCATTTTACGGGTGTAGCTTAAAAGCGCCGGTATGTCCGACGCGATAAAGTGCCCCTCGTCCCCGTCGCCGATCACCAGGGGGCTATCTTTGCGGGCAGCGATAAAACAATCCGGACAGTCGGCACACAATACGCCGAGTGCGTACGAACCTTCTATATCCGCCAAAGCCCGACGCACGGCGGTCAACAGGCCGGCCGAGGTATAATGCTCATAATGATGTTCGATCAGATGCGCGATCACTTCCGTGTCGGTCTCCGATTGAAAAGAATAACCTAAATCCTGTAAAAACTGTTTCAGTTCAAGATAATTTTCGATTATGCCGTTGTGAACGACGGCAATCCGGCCATTGGCGGATATATGGGGATGAGAATTTTCATCACTGGGTATGCCATGAGTTGCCCAGCGTGTATGGCCGATTCCCAAGTGTATACCGGAGGCTTCCGGTTTTGTCATATCCAGCAAACCGGCTGTTTCAAGATCGTGTCGCAAGACAGATAAACGGCCTTTCTTTTTACAGACCGATATTTGAGAACCATGAATAAAAGCGATGCCGGACGAATCATATCCCCGGTATTCCAGACGGTTCAATCCGTCAAGCAAAACAGGCAGCGCCGGGCGCGCGCCAATATAGCCGACAATTCCACACATATTGTCTTCCCCTCTTTACAGTTCCTATTCAGATTTTTGTTTATAGAAATGAAAGCCGGAATTATTCCGGCGAATCAGTCACCATAACGACTGATAATCAGCTGCGTCAGTTGTTCGGCCATCCCGGAGATTTGTTCCGTATCCTGCCCTTCCAGCATGACCCTGATGATCGGTTCCGTACCGGACGCCCGGACCAAAACCCGTCCGCAGCCATCCAGCCGCCGCTCCATGGCTTTGACGGCGGCACAGATCTCCTCGTCGGCCAGAACCTGAGCCTTTCGGCCGTTATCGATATGGGCGCTCTTGATCACTTGGGGCAAAACCGTCATGACGCGGCGCGCCTCGCTGAGCCGTCGGCCGGTCCGCGTCAAGGCTCGGAGCAAGCGCAAGGCGCTGAGCAGACCGTCGCCGGTCGTGGCGTGATCCAGAAGGATAATATGGCCCGATTGTTCGCCGCCGACGGCATAGCCGGATTTCAACATTTCTTCCAGAACATATCGGTCGCCGACTTTTGTTTTGACCAAATTGATGCCGTTTTCCCGAGCCATGATATCCAGGCCCAGATTGCTCATTATCGTTACAACCAGGGTATCCTGGCTTAATTGTCCCAATTGCTTCATATCCAGGGCAATAATCGCCATCAAAACATCCCCGTCGACGACAACGCCGTTCTCGTCAACCGCCAGCATGCGGTCGGCATCGCCGTCGAAAGCAATGCCGATATCGCAGCTTTCCCGGCGCACCAGGCCGCGCAGGCGGTCGAGATGCAAAGAGCCGCAATTGGCATTGATATTGACGCCGTCCGGCTCGATGCCGATAGCCACAACATCGGCGCCCAGGTCGCTGAACAATCCGGTCGCGATATGAGCGCTGGCGCCGTTGGCACAATCGAGTCCGATTTTCAGGCCGCTCAGGTCAACGCTCATGCGGCGTTTCAAATGTTCGACATAGTCATGCGAAGCGTTTTTCTTCTCGATGCGCCGGCCGATCGCGTCGCCGGTGGGCCGTTCTATAAGCTTTTCATTATAAGCATGAATTCTGCTTTCAATGCAATCCTCAATTTCATCAGGCAGTTTATGACCGGTACCGCTGAAGAATTTGATGCCGTTAAACTCATATGAATTGTGAGAGGCCGATATCATAACGC
>CAYRWC010000500.1:0-1811 GCA_964427795.1 uncultured Oscillospiraceae bacterium
GCCGATCTATGAAATGTTCAGCTACTCCGAAGAGGAGGAGCGGCAGATCGCCATGATCGGCCGCCGGGAAATACAACTTTATGACGCGCTCGGCCGGCCGGTTTCCAGACAGGCGATCCAAATCGGCTGGGATTGCGCGGCAGCGGAAAAAGGCGGATTTGCCCATTTCATGATGAAAGAAATATATGACGAGCCGAAAGCGGTAAGCGATACCTTGTCGCCGCATATCCGCCGGGGAGAGCTTGTCATGTCGGAGATCTGCTGGGATCCATCCTGGCTGGCGGCAATCCGCCAGATACGCATTGTAGCCTGCGGTACGGCTTATCATGCCGGCATGGTGGGAAAATTCGTTCTGGAGGAATTGTGCCGCGTTCCGGTGGAGGTCGACATCGCCTCCGAATTTCGTTATCGCAATCCGATTATCGATGAACGGACCCTGGTTTTGATTATCAGCCAGTCCGGTGAAACCCTGGATACACTGGCCGCCATGCGTGAAGCGCGCCGGCGGGGCGGGAGGATTCTGGCGATTGTCAACGTCGTGGGCAGTTCTATTGCCCGGGAAGCCGATTCGGTCCTCTACACCGGCGCCGGGCCTGAAATCGCCGTCGCTTCGACCAAAGCTTATAACACACAATTGGCGGCGTTATACCTGATCGCGCTGCATATTGCCGATCGTCTCGGTCGCCTGGAAAAAGATAAGATGCGTACTTATCTTGCTCATTTGGCCGGTTTGCCGGATTTACTGGAAAAAACACTGACTGCTCATGATCAAATCCAGCGTTTTGCTTCTGCTCATTTCAACGCCCGCAGCATTTTCTTTATCGGCCGCGGCCTTGATTATGCCTTGTCGATGGAAGCATCGCTAAAACTGAAAGAAATATCCTATATCCATTCGGAAGCGTATGCCGGCGGCGAATTAAAACACGGGACGATCGCTCTCATCGAAGAAGGAACGCTTGTGGTATGTCCGCTGACACAGCCGGCACTGGTTGATAAAATGATCAGCAACATTCGCGAGGTGAAGGCCAGAGGGGCTGTGGTTCTGGGTATCCTGACGCCCGGATGCGCCAAAGCGGCGCCGGTATGCGATCAGATTGTGGAAATACCCGATGTCGATCCTTTGCTGGCTCCTCTGATCGCGGTTACGCCGGCTCAGTTGTTTGCTTATTATATGTCGGTGAATAAGGGCTTGGACGTCGATAAACCCCGCAATCTGGCAAAAAGCGTTACGGTGGAATGATCCTGCCGCGCCCGGCCGCTTTGTCCATTTCATACTTATGTTATATTTTGAATAAATGAAATAATTACAAATAGTGAGTGAACTAAATTTTATACAAAATGACAAATAAAAGATGCCGGACAGCAGACTCATATGACTGTCCGGTTTTTTATTAGTAAAATTAGTAAACGGATAATAACTTGATATTTATTTGACTGAAATTATAAACGGCGAAATTACTGTTATAAGCATTTGCTCAAAATAAAGAATATTTGGCAATTATCTAAATAAATGATGCAAAATTGAAATATAACGAACCCAATTCATTATTTTCGTTAAAAACAATAAAATCGGTCGTGGCAATCCGACGATGAATAATTATTCATTTCTATATATATCGTAAGTGATCGGAAAATCTTTAGCGGAAATTTCTCAATATATTTAATTAGAACGACAGGAACGGCCGGTTTGACCAATGGCTGTTGAATATCAATTATTCAATGATTTGCTGTGATATTTAATGAATGAATATACTTATATAAAAATAATTATTATAAAATTACCGATCAAAATTCTAATCCGGCAATGATGC
>CAYRWC010000501.1:0-1805 GCA_964427795.1 uncultured Oscillospiraceae bacterium
ACAGCAATATACATTTTCGAACCGATATTTTCGAAAAGTTTCAAAAGCCGTCGCCGTTGAATCAACATAAATGAAAAGGAAACCATTTGTTCGGCTTGTGCAATATATCTAGAAACAGGATAAATACGTACTAATAAACTGTTTTTATAAATTAAAGGTAAAAATAAAACGACCTTGATGATTTTAGAAAAATATACAAAAAGTATTGACACCTATGTATGATAAACATATAATGATATCGAAAAAGCGAAATAAATTTCGGGATTCCGACAGTGAATAATAAGTGCATAAATCCCGAATGAACGAAAATGACGAAAATGAATAGAAAACAGTAAAACATTCGTTTTCAACGCTTGAAATTTCACAATGCCATTCCAAACCGCCGAAGCACGTCATATCGAAAGAGAAATAAACACGACCGAGCATGATGAAATATTGATCATAAAACAGCGTCAGTAAAAAATGACGGAGGCGCAACATCATGGTTGAAAACAAAACAAAGCTGCGAGATGGCAATTTGTACGTTGGCTGGTCAAACGTGAGCATAACTCCAGAAAAACCGGTCAGTTTGCAAGGACAGTTTTATGAAAGAATTTCTGAATATGTACAATCTCCGATAACAGTTACGGTTTTGGCCTTGGAAACCCGAGATAACCAAAATCAGGTTATCGATCAGGTTATGACCGGAAGTTGTGATTTATGTGTTGTTTTTGAAGATGTATTGACCGAATTACGGGAAAGGTTAAAAGAAAAATTACCGGATTTTGATTTACATAAACTGTTTATCAATGCAACGCATATCCATACTGGACCGTCGACGCAGGACTTAACGATCACATCCCTGATGGATCGATATATACCGTCCGCTATGCTGCCTCCGAAAAAAGCTGATAATCCTGGTATTATGCAAGAACGTGAATATCGCGAATTCTTGCTTGAGCGTTTGGCTATGGCCTTTATCGAAGCCTGGCGAAACAGGACCCGGGGTTTTGTCAGTCAGGAACTGGCTTTTGCCGTTCTAAGCCATAATCGGCGCGTTGTCTATGATGACGGCAGTGCTTTGATGTATGGCAACACGGACACTACTAATTATTTTGAACCGGAAGGACCGGAAGATCATGGCGTAGAAATGATGTATTTTTGGGATGTCGATGAGCAATTGACCGGTGTTTTAGTCAATGCCGCTTCGCCGGCGCAGGTTGTTGAGGGTAAATATTTCATCAGCGCCGATTACTGGGGAGAAGCTCGCAAAGAGCTGGCTAAACGTTATCCCGGCAAGTTGTTTTTATTACCGCAGTGCAGCGCGGCCGGTGATCAATCGCCTCGCGATATGGTTCGTCGCGGTCGCGGCGAACCCCAAATGCATGAAGTTGAAGGTGCTGTTGAATTGGGGCGCCGCGTTGTTGAAGCTATTTTCGATAAGCTGGAAACCGCGGCTAAACATAAATCAGATCATCTAATTCTGGTTCATCAAACGTTTCGTCTGAATTTGCCGTTGCGAACTGTAACCAGAATTGAAGCGGAAAAGGCGAGAGAACAGTTTAATCAGATATTAGCCCTAAAAAAACCGTGTGAATATATCGATGCTCACGAACGAGGCAATTTATATCCGCTGATCGGCTGCTTCAATCGTTATGAAGAACAGCAGAAAAAGAGTTTTTATTCTACGGAAATTCATATCTTGCGAATTGGTGATGCTGCGATGGCAACCAATCCATTTGAGTTATTTATCCAATATGGTTTGCAAATAAAAGCCAGAAGCAAAGCCAGACAAACGTTCCTAGTGCAGTTGGCATGCGATTGTG
>CAYRWC010000502.1:0-1792 GCA_964427795.1 uncultured Oscillospiraceae bacterium
TGTTTATGATGAAATCATACCCGTAAAAAATGAAGATGCTTTCCAGGCCGGCCGTGAGCTGTCCCGAACCGAAGGTTTGTTGGTCGGCATATCTGCCGGCGCCGCCGTATGGGCGGCGACTGAACTGGCCGGACGGCCGGAGAATGCCGGCAAGACGATTGTCGTGCTCCTGCCGGATACCGGAGAGCGTTATTTGTCCACACCGCTATTCAGTGAATAACCCCGGCTGTGCTAAATAATCCGGCGGATGATCGGCTCGTCGGGATTCTCCCGTAGCAAAACCCCTTGACAAATATCAAGGTCAGGCTCTAACATAATCATAGTAAAATAATAGGAAATAAAACATACGGGGGATCTTCATGGACACACTGCATGCCAAACATGAAAAACTCAAAGAAGCGATCAGCCGGCTGCCTTCGGCTGCCGTTGCCTTTTCCGGCGGCGTCGATTCGACATTCCTGCTTTTGACGGCTCATGAGGTTCTGGGCGATCGGGTTTTGGCTATCACGGCGCGGTCTTTAAGCTTCCCGCAGAGAGAGTTGGATGAAGCCCGGGCGTTTATCACGGCGCACGGCATCCGCCATGCGGTTGTCGACTCGGAAGAGCTTGATCTGGCCGGTTTCGCTGATAATCCGCCGAATCGCTGCTATATTTGCAAAAAGGAGCTCTTTGGCAAAATTTTGGCTTTGGCGGCGGAAAATGGGATAACCGCCGTTATGGAGGGTTCGAACGCCGATGATACCGGTGATTATCGCCCCGGCCTTCAGGCTGTTGCCGAGCTTCACGTTTTAAGTCCGCTCAAGGATGCCGGTTTGACCAAACAAGACATACGGGAGCTGTCCCGCGAAATGAATTTGCCGACCTGGAATAAACAGTCCTTTGCTTGCTTGGCGTCACGTTTTCCGTATGGAGAGCGGATCACGCCCGCGAAATTGCGCCAGATCGATCAGGCTGAGCAATTCCTGCTTAATCTGGGCTTCCATCAGATCCGGGTCCGCTATCACGGCGATCTGGCACGTATTGAAACGGATGAAGCCGGTTATTCACTATTACAGAACCGGGCATGCCGTGAAAAAATCGCCGACCGGTTCAAGGAACTGGGCTTTACCTATACCGCTCTGGATATCCGCGGCTACAGGACAGGCAGCATGAATGAAACGCTGCCGGCTCAAAGCAAATAGTGGGGTGAGGTCATGAAGATTTCAACGAAAGGCCGGTATGCGCTGCGGCTGATGCTGGATCTGGCCATGAGTCCGGCTGATGAATATATAACCATCAAGAGCATTGCCGCCAGACAAAATATATCGGACAAATATCTGGAACAGATCATCACCGTTCTCAGCCGCGCCGGCTATGTGAAAAGCACGCGCGGCGCGCAGGGCGGTTATAAACTGGCGCATCCGGCCGATACTTATACGGTCGGCATGATCTTGCGCCTGATCGAGGGTAATCTGGCGCCGGTCGCCTGCATGGAGGACGATCCGAACCAATGTCCCCGCTGCACCGACTGCGTCACGCTGGATGTCTGGAAGCAGGTGGGCGACGCGATCAATCAGGTGGTTGACCATATAACCTTGGCTGATTTGCTGAAAAAGCAGCTGACCAGACAGGAAGCCGCGAAAACCTGAAAGCAGAGGGATATGTCGTCGGCGGCGGCACGATCCAATGACAGTTCGGCCTTTTCACGGCAAATCGTTGTACATCTCGGCAATCCGAGCCTGAACGGTTTCATTTTCCAGATATTCGTCCAGCGGCAGGGAACTGGAGAACGAGCCGTTCGGCGTGAGTTCGA
>CAYRWC010000503.1:0-1783 GCA_964427795.1 uncultured Oscillospiraceae bacterium
ACACAACGCGCTTATTGCCGTTGCAGGCGATATCAGAGCGCTGGGCTTCCGGGAAGACGGTAGTCCGTGGAAAATAGGGGTGCAACACCCACGCGACCCGCGGAAAATGCTTACCATACTCAAATTGACCGATAAATGCGTCTCTACATCAGGCGATTACGAACGCTTCGTCATTAAGGACAACAAGCGTTATCATCATATTATCGACCCTCGCACGGGAAGGCCTTCGACCGGAGTTACCTCCGTGACCCTTATCGGAGAGACAGGATCGTTTGTTGATCCTCTTGCAAAAATCCCGTTTATACTCGGTCCTGAAAAGGGATTAGAGTTTATAAAAAAATTAGGCATAGAAGCCATCATTGTTGATGATGGGGGCGCCATTACAACAACGGCCGGGATCAAGTTGTAGGCAGCCGTATCCTTGAGTAACTATCTTCTAAAAAATAGTCGACCGACTTGCTCTGTGCTTTTTCTGCAAACTGCCGAGCGTGTTGGTGAACAATATATCTCCTTGACCGAGATGATGGAGTGCGTTATGATATGTAAACCAATAAAATTATTCTTACGTAAGTTTATTGGTCTAAGTGCGATAACGATACTTGTTTATTACGATGCGGGGAATGAGCATGCACAGGATTGCAGAACTTCTTGACATGTCCATGGTCCAGAAGCTCGCTGATTCAAATTTTCGCGCCACCGGTTTGCCCATTTCTATTATTGATACTATTGATGGCACGGTTCTGGTCAAAGCGGGCTGGTCGGCTATTTGCACAAATATCCACCGATTTAAACCGATGTTCCATCAACGCTGCCTGGAGAGCGACCATTATCTCGATGATCATCTGGGAGAACAGGAATACTTTCAATATCGATGCAAGAACGGGCTTTGGCATATTGCCATCCCCATTATGGTTGCCGGTAATCACCTGGCAACCTTGTTCCTTTCACAGTTTTGGTTCGAAGGAGATGTGCCGGATCGTGAATACTTCGCCCGCCAGGCGATGGATTTCGGCTGTGATCTCGAAACCTATCTTAAGGAAATCAACCGCATCCCTGTTTTTGCGAAAGAAAAAGTAGCTTATATTGTTGTGTTTTACCGGTCGCTTGCCCGTTTTATCGCTGACCTTGCGGATCGCTCATTGCATCTTCTGGAAGCAAAACAGTCTATGCTGGAAAGTGAAAACAAATACCGAAGTCTTGTGAATAACATACCGGTCGGCATTTACAGCAATACGCCTGCGCGAGGCAGATACCTTCATGGTAATCCCGCAATGGTCAGAATTACCGGCTGCGATTCCCTGGAAGAATTGCTGTCGATAGATATGAGCGATCTGTACCAGAAACCGGACGACAGAATAAAGCTGCTCGAAGAGTTAAAAATCAAGGGTTTTGTAAAAGATCGCGAGCTGGCAATGAAAAAAAAGGACGGCACACCCATCTGGTGCTCGACGACCGTCACCGCGCACTTCAACGAGCAGGGCGACATCATTATGACGGAAGGCGTTGTCGAGGACATTACCGTACGCAAGCAAAATCAGGACGAATTGCTTAAGATCCATCACGAGCTTGAAATGCGGATCCAGGAACGTACTGCTGATCTTGCAAAAACCAATGAACTGCTCTTGCTGGAGATTGCCGAGCGCAAGCGCGCCGAAGAAAAATTGCGGGAGTTGTCGGAAATGGACCCGCTGACGATGACGTATAACAGAAGGAAGCTCCTTGAACTGTTGATGTTGGAAATAGAAAAAGTCAAGCGCCACTCGCATCCGCTTTCTCTGATTAT
>CAYRWC010000504.1:0-1781 GCA_964427795.1 uncultured Oscillospiraceae bacterium
ATGCCGCAGGGGTTCCGCCAAAAGCCGAGATAACATTATTGACCAGGCCGTCGACTTGAATGAAAGACAGCACCATGCCGGCGACGACAACCGACGATATGAAATAAGGAAGATAACTCGCCGTCTGGATAAATTTTTTGAATTTCAAGGCTTTAACTTCATTAAGAATCAAAGCGAAGATAATCGGTATCCAAAAACCGAAAGCCAGATTATAAACGCTGAGCAGAATGGTGTTGCTCATCAGCCTGCTGAAATAGATACTGTCGATAAATTTCTTGAAATGCTTGATACCGACCCACTTGATGGGTTCGGTAAACGATATGAACGGCATTCCCGGCGTATAATCCTGAAACGAAATGATAACGCCATATAAAGGAATATAACAGAAGACAAAGATTAGAATCAAAACCGGCAGCATAATCAGATATAATTCGACATTCTCTTTGATCAGCGCCGCCGGATATTTTCGCTTCACCGGGTTTGCCAAAGCAAGACTGATCTGGTCTGCATTTTTTTGCTTCATCATGCGATCCCCTTTTTATTTCGGCTTATCGTTATTCGCTTTTGTGCAGTAGAGAGTCTGTCAATTGATGAAAGAAATAAGCCTGTCGTTTCTTTTTTGACGACAGGTTTCATTATAGCGGCTTGATTTTTAGGGAAAAGGCACAATTTCTTTCTGTCCACGACAATTCCCGTCAGATTCGGACACAGGCGGCGTTTCTGCCGTCCCGGTTTGCGCCGCCTGTTTAGGCGGCCGAATTCGTGAATGAAATTGTTCAACGCTGATGTTTTTTGCCCATGTTTGATTTCTTATCATCATGAACCGCCGTAAGCGGCTTTTTTTATGCTACAATATGGACACATTATCCTGATTTCCGCGGCCGTCCCTGTTATTTACCGGGAATGGCAAAGATGAGGCTTATCGCGTGAAAAGAAGCATTGGATTTTTCCTGAAACAGCATCAGCGGGGCATCCGCGCCGGATTGATCCTTATTTTCATCTTGACGGCGGTTATCGGTGCCGCGCAAATCGCTTTTCCGCCGCTGCGCGGGCAAACATCCGGCGCCGGTATCACGTCGGCTGAAGCCGGCCCGACATCGGCCGTTCCGGAAACCGGGACGCCGGCCGGATCAGAAACGACCGCCGCCGCATCTGAACCGGTATCGACAATAAGGATGGCAAATGCATCAGCGACACCGGGGATGACAACAGCTGCCGTAGCCGAATCGACGCCTACGCCCGGACCGTCGCCCAAACCTACAACCGCGCCGAAACCTAAACCGACACCCAAACCAACAACTAAACCGACACCTAAACCAACAGCTGCGCCGGTTAAAGTTTCCCCAACACCCGGATCGACAGCTGCCATATCGGATGATCCGGCTGATCCGTCCCTGCTGGCCGGTTATGTTGTCGTCCTGGATCCCGGCCATCAAACCAAGGCCAATCACGATCTGGAGCCGATCAGTCCCGGTTCAGCCGTGATGAAAGCGAAAACATCTTCCGGCACCTCCGGCATCGCCACCCGTATTCCCGAATATCAAGTCAATCTGGCGGTAGGCCTGATGCTGAGGGACTATCTGGAAGCCCGCGGCTGCACGGTTTATATGACACGAACCGCCAATGACGTCGACTTGTCCAACATCGACCGGGCCCAATTTGCCGTTTCCAAGGATCCGGATGCTTATCTGCGCATCCACTGCAACGGATCGACCAACCAAAGCTTGCACGGAGTCGGCATTTATGTCGCCGACAGCGGCGTTTACAAAGACCGGCTGCCG
>CAYRWC010000505.1:0-1768 GCA_964427795.1 uncultured Oscillospiraceae bacterium
GCTTATGCTCGATCGGATGCCAGCTGATTTTTGGGGTAACCAGGGCCAGCACGTTTTGCAAGCCGTTGGAGATCAGGAATATCGGAAAAGTCAGAACACCTTTTAAAATTCTATAGGAAAACTTCTTTTCAATCAAGAGCGTGAGCATAGCCTGGCCGAACATGCTGGCCAGACCGACAATGCCCGATATGATGAAAGGTTCGAGCCGGCCGCCCCATTGGACAGACGGATCGAGGACGAAAATACCCAGCAGCTGCAATGTGGTTATAACCATCTGGATGGCGCAGAGCGGCATGAACATCAGGAAAACCAAGCTGTCCAGAACAACCGGCCAGGCTTTGGTCTGAAGCCCGGCGAGCAAAGAGGGAAAGCCATTACGGATATTCTGATAGCAGCCGACAGCCCAGCGGCGGCGCTGGCGCATGGACAGAGCCATGGTAACCGGCTGTTCGTCATAAAACACGGCATACGGCGTATAACCGACGCGTTTGCCCCCCGTAATCAGCTGGAGGGAAAACTCCAAATCTTCACTGATGGTTTTCGTCCGCCAGCCCTCGGCGATCAGGCTGGTCAGAAAAACATAACCGGTGCCGCCGGCCAGAACGGAAAGCCCCATCCGAACCCGCGGCTGGTTGTAAAAGCGAGAAACCAGCCAAAAACTGATGGAAGTGCTGGCGGTGACCCAGCTGTCGAAAGGATTCTTCGAATCGCGATAACCCATGACGGCGACCTGACCGGCGCACAGCTGGGCGTTCATTTCCGCCAGAAACTGTTTGTCGGCGAGATTGTCGGCGTCAAAAATGCCGATCGCATCATATTGATGTTCATATTCGGGCAGAAATTGTTTAAAAAACCAGCCCAAAGCATATCCCTTGCCGACTTCGATCCGGTTCTGCCGGTAATAAACCCGAGCTCCGTGATCGGCCGCGACTTCGCCGGTGTGATCGGTGCAGTTGTCGGCGATGACAAAGACATCAAAGGCTTCCCGCGGATAATTCTGGTTCATCAGGCTGTCGATTAAATTTCCGATGACCGCCTCTTCGTTCCGCGCGGAAATAATCAGGGCAAAACGGTGAAAATGATCACCGTCCGGCGCCCTTTCCGCTTTCTTTAAAGCGAAAATCCCGACGATGACCTGATAAATCAGTAAAATGGCGATGCTTCCGGAAACAACATCCACCAATAAATTAACCCAATGCATGACTAATCCTTCTTTCCCTGGTGCCTGCCGGCAATTGTCACGGACAAGATCAACCGGCATCATACGCTGCCAAGATTATTCTTACATAGAATTCTTTAGTTTAATAAACTCAATTTCTTAAGAATTGATTAAGACAAACGCGGCAAGTCCGGCGGATCATTCATTTACGATCGAGCTGATTGATATCCACGGACCGCTTATGAATGATCGGATGCCAGAACACGTTACGCCTGAACATGGCCGAAAGATAGACAAAGGCGTTGCTGACCAGAAAAAAAGGAAAGACAAGGGCGCCGGGCAGGATGCGCCGCGACCATTTATGTTCGAAAAACAAGATGAAAACCGTTTGCAGGTACATACCGGCCAGGCCGATAACGCCGGGTACGACTAAAGGATAAAGCCAGGCATACCATTGATAAACAGGATGGTCGACCAGTATGCAAACGATATTGACGATAGTGACCAGAAGCTGCAAAGCGCATGCCGGTTGAAAAAATAAATAAACAAGCATGTCATAACGCATTTTCAACGAGGACATCGGTTTTATTCGCATCATCGGACGCGCAT
>CAYRWC010000506.1:0-1767 GCA_964427795.1 uncultured Oscillospiraceae bacterium
TGTTAAAAAATCATCTATTGTTTACAATGTTTCTCCGGTATTGGATATAAGCATTTTTTAGTGCAGCGTAAGGCTCCAATGAAGACTTAACTAATTCTTCATATTCATATGCTTCCAGAGAGGCCCGATTAAAAAAATCGTATACGCCGATGCCTGCCGCAGCTGCATCAGGCTGAACAAGTCTCCAAGGCGTGAGGAATAATTCGATAATTGAGCCGACTGTCTCCCGTGCTGTAGAAGGCCCGGCAAAAGGCCAGACTAAATACAATCCTTCCCCGATACCATACTTACCCAAAGCCTGAGCAATATCTTTTTCCTGGGGTTCGAGAGCAAATGAACTTTTTGCGACATCAAAGAAACCCAAAAAACCGATCGTAGAATTTATCGTGAAGCGCGCAAGCTCTATTCCCATGGATTTTACTTGCGCCTGCATCAGAGAACTTACGAATCTGACAGGCATCTCAATGTTATAAAAAAAATTTTTCACCGATTTTCTGGCGCCTTCCGGAACAGCCCAGTTATAACCAGTTGTTGCCGGTTTAATAAACCAGAAATAAAACTTGTCGTTAACCGCAAACATTGCTTTGTTTGCGGGTTCAAGGGGATCGTAGATGTCTTCTTCTTCCGCGTCATCAAATCCGGGGATTGCTTTTTCTGGAGCCTGTACGGATGCAGAAACCGGCGTTTCCTCCGCGAGAGATAATGCGGACGGCTGCTGCAATTCCGTGTCTAAATGTTTCCCCGCAGAACAAGCCGAAAGCAGTATGATAAGAACGATTACCAGATGTTGACTGTAATTTGAACGTGGTGAAATTATCAATCCTGTACACCTGCATGTTATAAAGTGTTTTTTAAAGGTGCATAGCTCCCGGCTTCAAGGCTCTTTAGCCAAATGAACGGTCCTCTTTGATGCGTCCATCTCTCAATATCCTGTACGGTATTCCTTTCCAGGTGACTTTATTGCCTGCAAAACTCCAAACCCAAATTATGAAACTCAGAATATCCTTGACAGGCAGCAAAACAAGCCATCTTCTCCACTTTTTTGAAGGAATGACCAGTCGATGCAGTAATGCTGCAAGACAATAACGCAAAAACAGCGCGGCAATGAGCAAAGACATCGCAAGCGGGCTAAAATTGCTTACGGCCAGGCAAAATAGAGAAAATACGAAAAGATGCGTGATCCCGTAGCCAGCATAGCCATATGGTCTGGACACGCGGCAGGTTCTGGACCACCTTAGTTGGTGATTGAAATACTCGGCAAAGCTCATGGGACCGACAACGTTTTCTATAACAACATTTGAAAGAACAATTTTATATCCGCGCTGCCACAAACGGTTTCCAATCTGGTAGTCATCAGCAAGGTAACCAGCAATCGATTTCAATCCGCCGATTTCCTCTATCTTTTTTTTTGAAACGAGCAAGGTGGCTCCCAATCCAAACGTAACGCCTTCGAGCTTTCGGGCGATAAGCACCGAGGGAATGAAATCGAGAGCTATGCTGAGCGACTCCAATGCAGCTCCCATTGATGGGGGGGCTGATATTTTATAAAGGCAGGTTATCAGTCCTGTGTTTTTCTCTTCAGCATATTCTGTGGTAATTTTCCTCAAATAGTCACTATCAACACACATATCGCTATCGCTGATAGCAAGCAAGTCATACTTAGCTGATTCAAGAAGCCCCACAAGATTTGATACTTTCCTATTGGCGCCAAAATCTTCAGTACACATAACTTTCCGGATCTTATTCCCGGTGGGGCACGTTGAAATT
>CAYRWC010000507.1:0-1765 GCA_964427795.1 uncultured Oscillospiraceae bacterium
CATGATTCTGTTTATCGGCTATATGAGCCGGGGGATGTTTCCGGTTGCGGACCGGGATGTTCTGACCATTGATCTCTATCATCAATATGCGCCTTTTATGGCCGAGCTGCGCGCAAAATTCACCTCCGGCGGAAGCTTGTTTTATTCCTGGTCCGGTGGTCTGGGCAACAATTTTTTCGCCTTGTTTGCCTATTATCTGGCCAGCCCTCTGAATATCATTATCGTCTTGTTTTCGCCGACTTATCTGACTGAAGCCATTATGATTTTAATCGTGGTCAAGATCGGTCTGGCCGGCGCTTGCTTTTTTATATTCCTGCGGGGGGTCTGGCGGCAGGAAAATATCTACATGGTTGCCATATCTGCCCTGTACGCCTTGTCTTCCTTCTCGCTGGCCTATTCCTGGAACATCATGTGGCTGGACGGCATATTCCTGATGCCGATCATCTTGCTGGGCATGGTACGGCTGGTCAGGGAAAAACGCTGCCTTTTGTACTGCGTCTCTTTAGGCCTGCTGATCTACAGCAATTATTATATTGCCTTTTTTGTCTGTCTCTTTACCGGATTATATTTCGTATCCTGCCTTTTTGAATATCACCGATTTTCGCAACCTAAAGCGCTGTTGGCTACTGTCGGCCGTTTTATCCTTTTTTCTGTCTTAGGCGGCGGTTTGTCGGCAATCTTATCCCTGCCGACTTATTTTTCACTGAAATTAACCTCGGCTGCCGGAGACAGCATACCCAAAACCGTGACCAACTATTTTGATTTGTTCGACTATATCGGACAGCATTTTATGCTGACGCCGCCAACGATCCGCGACGGTATGCCGAATATGTACTGCGGGGTGCTGGCTTTAATTCTTATTCCGATTTATTTCTTCGCCAAATCGATACCCTTAAAACGAAAGCTCTGGAATTTTGCCTTGATTTTGGTTATGATTCTCAGCTTCAATATCAATGTCCTCAATTTTATCTGGCACGGATTTCATTTCCCCAACCAACTGCCTTATCGAAATTCTTTTGTTTATATCTTTTTAATACTGACATTGGCTTATCCGGCTTTGCAAAGCCTCAAAGAATTCAGCGGCAAACAAATCGGCGCCGTCTGCACAACGCTGATCGGCATTGTCCTTCTGGCGCAAAAGCTGAATGATAAAGCGCCCGAGCTGCAGACTTTGTATGTAACCATTATTTTTATTGTCATCTATGCCGCTGTGCTGACCATCGACCGCATCCGGCCTATTCATAAAAATGACCTGGCGATGGCGCTTCTCTTTGTGGTTACCGCCGAGTTGCTGTTGAATACGCTGCTGACGCTGCACCGTATCGATAAGACGGAATATTATTCCAACCGCGAAGGTTACATGGCAGGGCAAGAGGTCGACGAGATACGCGAGCAGCTGTCGGCTATCGACGCGCAGGAACCCGATTTTTACCGGCTGGAAATCCTGCCGCCCAAGACAACCAACGATCCATATATGTATCAATATAACGGCCTTTCAATTTTCTCGTCAACCATGCCGACCAAACCGGTCACGATGTTTGCCAATCTCGGATATCACAGCAACGGTATTAACAGTTATAAGTATGAAGGTTCAGATCTGCTGCTGGATTCTTTATTCGGCATCAAGTACATTATCCGCCGTTCCAACAGCATCCAATACCAGCTTATACAGTCGATCGTCAAAACAGACGAACTGGAAGTGTTCCGCAATCCCTATGCCTTATCACTGGGATATGCCGGACTGCCGGAGCTTGAAGACTGGCAC
>CAYRWC010000508.1:0-1762 GCA_964427795.1 uncultured Oscillospiraceae bacterium
GGATAGACCAAACGGACCGGACAAAACTGAAAATCGCGGACCAGGGCGGCCAGCTCTGCCTGCAGATCAATAACCGGATCATGCAGATCATGCAGACTCTGTCGGATGTTGTCCATACTTTCGGTCAATGTTTCTTTCAACTGCTGCAGCCGGCTGTGAACCGCTTCGTCTTTTTCAGCCGCCATCAGGGCTCCGGCCTGAAGGATAGCCCGTGTCAGTAAATGGCCGACATGGTCGTGCATATCGCGGGCAATGCGGTTGCGTTCCTGGAGCGTAGCCAGATTGATCTCATAATCCTGCTTCTCCAACAGTTCCTTGTTATTCTGTTCGAGCCGCAGCGAGGCTTCGCGGGCTGCGTCCTGGTATTCTGCCAACTCGCGCCGCATCCGGATAAAGGTTAATGCACGTTTTTTTAAAAACCAGGCCAGGAATAGCTGCAGGATCCATTGCAAGATGACCGGCAGCGTAAAAAGCGGCAGCTGGTAAAGCAGCGGCAGGAAGGACAGCCAGGCGGCAGCTTGCCGGCGGGCGCCAAATAAATCGAAACTCAGAAGCGGCAGGAAATAGACAAGCCGTGAATCGAAAAAGCAGGCTGCCGTATACAAGAGAAAAAGCGCCAGATGACCGTTTTCACGTTCCAGCCAGCTGCCCAGGGCGCTGAAGGTAATGGCCGCGATGACCGGCACGACGGCATAGATGGATGTTATGCCTGGCAGATAAGCAACCAGGCACATCACCAGGATAGCAAGTTTCCCAAATATCGGTTCCACGCATCGCTCCATGAACAAAATTATAATTTCGCATGAAATAACTGTGTTGTTATTCTATCACAGAGTGCCCGGGTTTCGGCAGCCGTTATCCGGCAAGGATGACAAATGTCATGGCCGAAGTCTGTTTCAGCAGACAGAATCATGACAGGATTCACTTCTCGTTTCACCGGTCCTATGTCAAAATGGGATTATCAAGAACCCGGCTGAACGGGTAAAGTAAGAAGAATCCGGTTAAGGAGGCCTGTCCCATGATTGTTAAGGTTCAAAATCTGGTTAAACGATATGGCGATCTGATCGCCCTCGATCATTTCAATCTGGAAGTTGAAGAAGGCGAAATATTCGGTTTACTGGGGCCAAACGGCTCCGGCAAAACAACGGCGATCAACTGCATGCTGGCTTTATTGAAATTCAGCAAGGGCACCATTGAATTATTCGGCCGGACCATGCGGCCGGACGCTTACGACCTGAAGCGCAATATCGGCATCATCATGCAAAATGTGGCGGTATTCGACGAATTGACGGTCTGGGAAAATATCGATTATTTCTGCGGTCTTTATATCGAAGACAAAAAAATACGGAAAGATCTGGTTGATGAAGCGATCGAATTTGTCGGTTTGAAGGATTATCGGAAATTTTACCCGAAGAAACTCAGCGGCGGCTTGCTGCGCCGCCTGAACATAGCCTGCGGCATTGCTCACAAGCCCCGCCTGATCTTTCTCGACGAGCCGACGGTGGCTGTCGACCCGCAAAGCCGTAACAACATCCTGGAAGGCATCAAGGAACTCAATCATCATGGCGCCACGATCATCTATACGTCGCATTATATGGAAGAAGTCGAACAGATCTGCAGCCGTATCGCCATCATGCATAAGGGTAAAGTCATCGCTCTGGGCACCCGGGACGAATTGAAAAGCATGATCCGCACCGGCGAGAAAATTACGGCGGAGATCTTCAGCCCTTATCCCGGCCTGATTGACGAGATCGGCAGCCTG
>CAYRWC010000509.1:0-1741 GCA_964427795.1 uncultured Oscillospiraceae bacterium
GCGAAGCCGTGATCGGCCTTGTGGAGAAGCAAGCCGACCTGCAGGAAAACCTGTCCGTCGCCGCGCATCTTATTCACGGTTCTTCCGACGGCCATTTCACAATAACTTACGCCGTCGCCCATTTATCGCAAAGCGAAATCGAGCAAGTCAATTATCAATATCAACCTTATGCTGAAGCCGCAGAAAAATATGACCCGGCGAAATTAAAAGACGGTTTCAACCAGATGCCGGACGGCGAAGAAATCTATTTCATCAGCAATCCGGCTTTGGGTCTCTGGAGCGACCGCGCCCGGTTTGCCGAGGATCTGCGCTCATGAGCGGGTTTACAGCCGGTCCGGTTTGCGGCGGCGATCTTTTTCTGGGCGTCGACCTCGGCACCTCCAGCGTCCGCGCCGCTTTGTTCGACCGGGACGGCTATCAAATCGATATCGAACAGCGGGAATATACCTTAAACAGTCCGGAGCCGGGTTACGCCGAGCTGGATCCCGAGCGGGTCTTTCAGAGCATGCTGGACGCCGTTAAAGATTGTCTGAAGCGAACCGATCATATCGGATCACGTCTGCAAGGCATGAGCTTCAGTACACAGATGCACAGTTTTATTGCCGTCGACCGGCAGGGTCTGCCGCTGACGCCGGTGATCACTTGGGCCGACAACCGTTCGCTGCCCGAAGCCGAAAGCTTCTGCAAGCGGCAGGATGTCCAGGAACTATACCGTCTGACCGGCTGCCGCGTTCAGCATCCGATGTATCCGCTCAGCAAGATTCTTTGGCTGCATAACCACCAGCCGGATCTTTTCCGACAGTCGGCAAAATTTCTGACTTTGAAATCGTGGATTCTTTACCGGCTTTTCGGTGTTTATGTCATCGACTATACCGACGCTTCGGCTTCGGCTTTGCTGAATATCCATACCCTGGCCTGGGATGATTTGATTACCGGCCAGATCCTCGGGATCTCCGCCGGCCGCCTGGCCGATCCGGTCCCCTGCACTCAGGCTTATCGCCATATGGACAGCCGCTATGCCGCTTACATGGGCATTCGCGAGGATCTTCCGGTCGCCGCCGGTTCCGGCGACGGCATTCTGGCGAATCTGGGCTGCGGCGTTCTTGACGACACCGCCATGACCTGCACGGTCGGAACCAGCGGCGCTCTGCGCATCACCGTCGGCGAGCCGCTTCTCGATCAGGCGCAGCGCACCTGGTGTTACCGCCTGAGTCCGGAAAAATGCGTTGCCGGCGGCGCGATCAGCAACGGCGGCATTATTCTGCGCTGGTTACGTGATAATTTCCGGGCAACTTTTCAAGCCGATGCCGATGAACGCGATTGCGGCGGCATCTACGCCCTGTTCGATCAATACGCGGCGGAAATCCCCGCCGGCAGCGCGGGGCTGACCTTTCTGCCGCTCCTGGCCGGCGAACGTTCGCCAAACTGGAACGCCAGAGCCCGCGGCGTCATCAGCGGACTTGACCTGTCCCATACGCCGCGCCATTTCGTTAAAGCTGCTATGGAAGGTGTCGTATACCGGCTGTTTTCCGTCTATGAAACCCTGACGGTCATCAATCACAACGTCCGTCAGATCCGGGCTAACGGCGGTTATGCGCGGTCCGATATCTGGCTGCAGATCCAGGCCGATGTCTTCGGCAAGGAAATCGCCGTCAACGGCGTCGGCGAGGCGGCGGCGCTTGGCGCAGCCTATCTGTCGATGGCTTCTGTCGGCGCGATCGGCGGGCTCGATCAACCGCTG
>CAYRWC010000510.1:0-1741 GCA_964427795.1 uncultured Oscillospiraceae bacterium
ATGTGATGGATCAGCTCTGGCAGGATGTCATCGACGGCAAAGATGTCGGCGGCGCTTTGTTTCCGGCAGATCTGAGCTTGGTTGCGGCGGCCGGGCGCGACGCCGGCGGGACCTTGATTGTCAGCCCTTTGACAAATCCGTTTTCCATCAGCCGCCTGCAGACCGAACAGGTCGACGCGGCAAAAACCGGCGAGATCAACCTGACAGTGCCGGTTGTCGATGCCGATGCCCGTCTGAGTTTTTACAACGGCACAACTTTAATCGAAACGGTCGAGGGCACCTTGGGCCAGGATGCCGGCAAATATATGGGCATTGCGCTCCAGCCCGGCGTTAATGATATTGGCGTTTTATATGAGCGCAGGACTTCGGACGGCCAGTTCGCTTATGTTAATTTTTACCGGTATCAAATTACTTACAGCGCTGTTTCGTTGTCTGTCGAACCGGCCGCCGTCGAAATCCAAGCCGGCGAAGCGGTTCGGCTGGCGGCGACGATTAATGGCGACGCCGGTTCGGTCAGTCCGCTGCTGACGTGGAATTTTGGCGACGGTTCAGCTCCGGTGAGCGGAGACGCTCTGATCGTGGAGCATACTTACAGTCAGGGCGGTACCTATACGGGAACGGTTATCCTGGCCGACGCCGCCGCGCCGGAAACCGAATTGGGCCGGGCTTCCTTTACCGTGACCGCTGCGGCGGCCGCGACAGAGACGAACGCGCCCGCGGCAGGTATGGCCGGCAATTGGACTTTGGCTTATGTATATGACGCCGAATGCCAGCATACCAGTTCGCTGGAACAAATGTCCCACAATCTGCACTTTGAGGAAACCGATCATTTAGGGAAAAATTACAGTTATAGTCTGCAGCTCGGTGATACGGCTTTCCGGTCGGACGACGGCGTTGCCTACAGCATTGTGATTCCAGACTTTTTTATTGACAATACTTTTACCGGAACGCTGTCGGCAGATGGGCGAACCGTTTCAGGTACTTTTACCGCGAATTTCGGCTCGCAAAAAGAACATTGGATCAATGGCCGCTTTACATTGACGCGCTCCGATTAACGTTTGCCCGGAACATCGCCGCTTCCGTACAGATCGGGGACAAAGGTCTGATCGGTGATCGGCGGCCGGACATAACCGGTGTCATGCTGACGCGGCGGCAGGACGATTGGCTCCGGCGTCAGATCTTCGTACGGGATCAGGCTGAGCAGGTGGCTGATGCAATTAAGCCGCGCGTGCTTTTTGATGTCGGCATTGACAACGTACCAGGGCGATTGTTTGGTATCGGTATAGGAGAACATTTCATCTTTGGCTCTCGAGTATTCAACCCAGCGGCGCCGTGATTCCAGATCGATCGGGCTGAGTTTCCAGCGTTTGGTCGGATCGTTGATCCGATCCTGAAAACGTTTTTCCTGTTCTTCGTCGGAAACTGAAAACCAGTATTTAATCAAAATAATGCCGGAGCGGATCAGCATTTTTTCGAATTCCGGGCAGGAACGCAGAAATTCCCGGTATTCATCTTCTGTGCAAAAACCCATGACGCGTTCGACGCCGGCGCGGTTATACCAGCTGCGGTCGAACAGAACCATTTCGCCGGCCGACGGCAGGCGTGAAACATAACGCTGGAAATACCATTGGGTCTTTTCTTTTTCAGTCGGCGCCGGCAGTGCTTCAACCCGGCAGATCCGGGGATTCAGCGCTTCGGTGATCCGTTTGATGACGCCGCCTTTTCCGGCTGCGTCGCGGCC
>CAYRWC010000511.1:0-1725 GCA_964427795.1 uncultured Oscillospiraceae bacterium
TTTCATCATAAACAGCCGTATTCAGGACGGACGGCACGAAACCGGCGCCGATGCCCTGGATTTTGTGCGGGCCGGAGCGGCCTTCCGATAACACCGGCGAGTCATAAGGTTCGACGGCCACGACTTTAATCCTGGAGTTCTTGCTTTTCAAAAATTCACCGGTTCCTGTAATCGTCCCGCCTGTGCCGACGCCGGCGACAAAAATATCCACGGCGCCGTCGGTGTCGTCCCAAATCTCCGGGCCGGTTGTTTCCCTGTGCACAGCAGGATTGGCAGGATTGTCGAACTGTCCGGGGATAAAAGCATGCGGAATTTCTTTGGCCAGTTCATCGGCTCTGGCAATCGCGCCTTTCATACCCTTCGCGCCTTCGGTCAAAACAATTTCCGCGCCATAGGCCTTGAGCAGGTTGCGGCGTTCAAGACTCATGGTTTCCGGCATGGTCAAAATAATCCGGTAACCTCTGGCGGCGGCAACTGACGCCAGACCGATGCCGGTATTGCCGCTAGTCGGCTCGATGATTACGGAACCGGGCTTCAACAAGCCTTTGCTTTCGGCATCGTCGACCATCGCTTTGGCTATCCGGTCTTTCACGCTGCCAGCCGGATTGAAATATTCCAGTTTAGCGATCACAGCTGCTTTCAGGCCATGTTTCTTCTCGTAATTGGTTAGTTCCAGCAATGGTGTTTTACCAATTAAATCCGTTAGAGTCTTGTAAATTCTCGACATAAGATCGCCTCCGTTATTTTGATTAATATTAATCATATATGTTTAATATGTATTCATCATAAACCTGATTATACAGCTTGTCAAGCAGATAAATCAGTTTCTTGACAAGGCTCTTCTTGGCTTTTATAGTAATACATATACGCTAAGTATGAAATGAGGATACGCGATGAGGATATCAGCCAAAGGTCGTTATGCATTGGCCGCCATGATCAGTATGGCCCAGAATTATGGAAATGGCGAATACAACACCGTCGTCAGCCTGTCCGAAAAACTTGGCGTTTCAAAAATATACCTGGAGCAGGTATTTTCATTATTAAAGAGAAGCAGCTTGCTGAATTCAACCAAGGGAGCCCAGGGTGGGTATCGGCTTACGCGCGCCCCGCGCCTGATTTCGGTTCTGGATATCTTGTCGGCAATTGAAATGTCCTTATTTGCAAAAGCAGAAGAAGCCGTCGCAGTCAAAGCGCCTGAAATCGACCGGGCTATGCAGACGGCTGCTTTTGAGCCGTTGGATGAAGCAGTCCGCGCCGTTTTGCAGCAAATCACCCTGGTTGATCTGATCAATGAAGTCGAAAAGCAAAAAACCGATCATAATTTCATGTTTTTCATTTAATCGATTATCCTATTGGAAAGACACGAATAGTCAGCCGACCAGACTCGATATTTTTTGTTCGGCGTGTTTTTCGGTCTGCGCGGCATCCAAATACTTTTTCGGCGCAGAGCCCCGTTTCGCTTTGAAGAGACGGCTGAAATACAACTGATCATCATAACCGACCATCCGGGCGATCTGCTTGAGGTTCAGCCCGCTCATGCTCATCAGCTCAGCCGCCATCCGCAGGCGCAGATCGATAATAAAGGTTTGCGGTGAAACGCCGATGCATTGGCGGAATAGCACTCGGTACCGGCTGACGCTGAGATGCTCGATTTCGGCAAGCTGGCCGACGGTGATCATCTGGCTGTAATGCCGATGTATGTAGTTCAGCGACTTGCCGATTTTC
>CAYRWC010000512.1:0-1712 GCA_964427795.1 uncultured Oscillospiraceae bacterium
ATCGAGCGTATTGAGAATGGCGCTGTCCAGACCCATGGCCATGGCCTGTAAAAGAAATGCCTGATTCAAATACTTGCGCGCCGGCAATCCATAAGATACATTACTGAGTCCGACAACAACATGAACACCCGGATAACGGCTGCGAAGCGTTTTGATGACCTGCAGCGCTTCCAATCCGGCCTGATCGTCGGTTGAAACAGGGCGAACCATCGGATCCAGAAAAATTCGTTCCTCGGGAATACCGGCTGCCGTCAGCCGGGTTACCAGCGTATCGGCAATCCGCAGCCGTTCCTGAACGCCCTGCGGCATCCGGTCGGCATCCATCAGCAACGCAATCAAACCGGCCTGATAAGTTAAAGCCAGATCAAGCATTGCCTGAAAACGGTTTTCCTCCAAGGTAATCGAATTGAGAATCATACCGGGATGTCCCGGATCAACTTGGCGGTCATTCATTTTTTCTGCCGGTAATGAACGGCATACCGAATCAAGAACCGAAGGGTCCGGCGAATCGAGAACCAGAGGCTTGCGGCTGCCGGTTAAAGCCAAATCAGCCAGTACAGTCAGATATGCTGTTTCCTGCTCATGAAAAACACCGGCGTTTACATCGAGATAAGCTGCCGGGCCGGCATCCAGTTGTGCGATCAGAGCATTAATCCAGTCTTCATCGTGCTCGGCCAGCGCCTTTTTAACGGCAGGAATAGAACTATTGAGATTTTCAGCAATGAGAATCATGGACATGCTCCTTTCAATATCAGCCTGTCAGAGCAGGCTGTCGGCCCGGAGGCCGTCAAGCAGGCGAATAATCAATTCGCTGCGGTTAAACGGCGTTATAAGATAAAAACCGTCGGCGTCAGGCCGTACTAAGGCGGCAAGCTCGCGGGTTATCGACAACCCGGTTTCAATGGCGGCGGCTTTATCCATATCCGGTTTAAAACGTTCCAATATACTGCCCGGTATCCGGATGCCCGGTACCTCATGACTCATAAACTGGGCATTCCGATAACTGATCAACGGCATTAAACCGATCAAGACCTTGATTCCGTCGGCGCGCATGCGTCGGATCAGCGGCAGGCCGGTACTGTCGAAAACCGGCTGACTCAGGAAAACCGACGCGCCTTGTTCTTTTTTCCGGCAAACCCGGGCATATTCGGCATCAAGATTGGGGACGCCGGGATCAACCGCGGCAAAAGACAGAAACGGCTCTTCGGCAAATTGATCCTGATTCATCTGTCGGATCATCTGCAGCAAGCCGACGCTGTTGACATTGAAAACAGGCTTAATGAAACCCCGTTCGGACTCCGGTATGGCGTCGCCGGTTATCGCGAGCACCTGGCGGATACCTTCGCTATGAGCAGCCAGCAGACTGGCGCGCAAGCTGTTGACATTGCGGTCGCGGCAGCAAAGATGCGGAAGAACAGGCAGGCCGGTATCGCGGAATAACCGGGCGGCGCAGACGATTGAATCCAACTTGACCCGCGCCATCGGCGAATCGGCTAAGGTTATGGCGTCAATGCCGGCTTGACGAAGATTGCGGGCAGCAGCGATCAAAGGAGCCAGGTGGCTGTCGCGGGGCGGATCCAGTTCGCAGACAACGGTAAACTGACCGGCAGCCAATTTATCAGCCAGCGGTCCCAAATGCCGTCCGGCCGGACGCGGCGGAGCCGCTTCCTGAACGACCGTTTCTGCTTGTTTTGGCAAAGGCTGTTGTGCCA
>CAYRWC010000513.1:0-1704 GCA_964427795.1 uncultured Oscillospiraceae bacterium
ATGCGGGACTTGCAGAACAGGCAGTCCTGCAGCCAGAGCATAGCGGGTCGATTCATAACGGGGATGCAGATCGCAGATGATTTTTTCCGGTGTCAAATCGAGGAGTTGTTCCATGTCCCGGATTGCGCCGCGATATTCTTCGACGGTCTCGCGGCTGCCGAGATCGCCGTTTTCGCTGCTGGGATAAACCAAATTGCCGCCGGCCAGACAAAAAGTATTCTTTTGCTGCGCCCCACATGCCAGAATTGCCGGTCCATCCGGCACGCCGGCCGGCAATGGCAGCGGCAGCGGAACATAACCCCGGGCCCGGCGGATAAACTGCGGACCGCCGGCAGCTACGGCGACCACGCTGTCGTCAAGCCGCCGCAGGATCTTCCGATTATGGGTCAGCACGCCGGACAGACCGGGGTGCTGCCGAAAGAAAGCCAGCATCGAATCATCGTCATGAATCATCGGCAGCTCGCTCTGATTGGCGCTGGTCATGATCAGTGGACCGGTTTGCCGTAATAGTAGATGCTGGATCGGTGTATAAGGCAAGAAAGCGCCGATATAGCGGCCGGATCCGCAAACCACGTCCGGGAAAGCGACGCCGGACCGTTCCACCAGAACGATCGGCCGTTCGGGGGACTGCAGCAGCGCCGCTTCGGCCGGACCGACAGCCCCGTACTGTTCGATCGCCTCCAGAGAAGGAAACATGACGGCAAAGGGCTTGCTTTCCCGTCCTTTTATCTCGCGCAGATCATGAACAGCATCGCTGATAAAAGGGCTGCAAGCCAGATGATAGCCGCCGATGCCCTTTATGGCCACAATCCGGCCGTTCTGCAAATTCGCGACAGCCACGTCGGCAGCTTCTTGCCCGACAGCCTGATTTGTGCCGTGGTCATAATAAGATAACACCGGGCCGCAATCATTGCAGCAGATCGTTTGCGCGTCGAATCGCCGGTCGGCGATTTCGCCATACTGAGCCGCACATAATGGGCACATCGGAAAATCGGCCATTGTCGTGTTTTCCCGGTCATACGGCAGACCGGTCATGATGGAAAAACGCGGGCCGCAGGCTGTGCAGCTGATAAAGGGATTCCGGTATCGGAGATTACCCGGTTGATCCATCTCTTCCAGGCAGCTATCGCAGACGGCGACATCCGGCGGCGGCATAACCGGTCCCTGATCGGCGGCGGCGCTTTCCGCGATCCAAAAGCCGCTCCGGCTGCCGGCCGGCCGGTTGATCTGATCAAGCCGGGGCAGCTGTTCGATCCGGTTGATTCGCGCGCCGGCCGGCGCTTCCCGCACGAGTTTCTCCCGAAAAGACGCCAGATCCGTTTCTAAACCGGAAATCTCAATATAAACCTGCCCGTTGTCGTTTCTAACCAAGCCGTTCAAATGATAACGCCGGGCCAGACGGGCGACAAAAGGCCGGAAACCGACACCTTGCACCATGCCTCTGATCTTGAGGCGCTGCTGTTGGCTTACAGGTGGGATTTGAGCCATAACGCGACCTCGTCAAAGCCGGCGCCGGTCTTCGCGGACACTTCGAAAATCGGAGCCCGGGGATTTAGCGCCCGGACGCCTTGTTCAAAATAAGCCCGATCGAAATCGACATAGGGTGCCAAATCCATTTTATTCAAAATAATCACTCCGGCTTTTTCAAAGGCCAGCGGATATTTGTACGGTTTATCAGCACCTTCGGTAACAGTCGAGATAAGC
>CAYRWC010000514.1:0-1699 GCA_964427795.1 uncultured Oscillospiraceae bacterium
CAAACGGCGGCGATCATCGGTTCGACCGGCTGCGGCAAAACAACTTTGGTCAATCTGCTGCTGCGGTTTTATGATGCGGATGAAGGCCTGGTTCTGGCCGATGACGTGCCGGTCCGGGAGATGGATTTTGCCGGCCTGCGCGGCCGGATAGCTTTGGTTCCGCAGCAATCGCTGCTGTTCAGCGGCACGTTGGCTGAAAATTTACGTTGGGGAAAACCGGACGCGACCGAGGAGGAACTTTGGCAGGCCGTGGAAATTGCCCAGGCGGCCGATTTTATCCGGCTGATGCCGGACGGCCTGCAAACACGGATCGGGCAGAACGGTGTTAATTTGTCCGGCGGACAAAAACAGCGTCTGTGCATCGCCCGGGCGTTGATTCGCAAAACGGCTGTCCTGATCCTCGACGACAGCACCAGCGCGATCGACATGGCGACCGAGCAAAGGCTCAGGACCGCTCTGAAGGAACACTGCCGCGGTTTAACGGTCGTCATGATTGCCCAGCGGATCCACTCCGTTATGGAAGCCGATACGATCCTGGTCATGGATAACGGCCGCCTGATACGGCAAGGCACACATCGGGAGCTGCTTCTGGACTGCCCGATTTACCGGGATATTTACCGTTCGCAGATCGGCCTGGATCCGGACGGCCGGGAGGTGGTCTAAGATGAGCGCGTCTGATAACCGGCCGGCAGTCGGCTTGCATACGGTCGGCGGACGTTTTGTCGGCGGACAGAAACCGAAAAATATGCGCGGGACGATTGTGCGGCTCTGGCGTCTTTTCGGCCGTCAGAGAAGCCCCTTGATCGCGGTTTTCTTTTTGGCGTCTCTGGGATCCGGCATCGGCCTGATCGGACCCTGGCTGATCGGCCGGGCGGTCGATGCGATCGGCGGCGCTGCCGGCGTTGATTTCCCCGGTCTTTACCGGATCATGATTTTTCTGGCCGCCGCATATGCCGCGGGTGCTCTTTTGTCCTGGCTGCAAGAATGGTGGATCGCCGGGGTCGCCCAGCGTGTTGTCTTGTTGATTCGCCGGGCGCTCTTTGATAAGCTGCAGAATCTGCCGCTGGCCTTTTTCGATACCCGGACGCACGGCGAGCTGATGAGCCGCCTGTCCAATGATGTCGATAATGTCAGTACAATGATTTCATCGTCGACAACTCAGCTTTGTTCCAGTATTCTGATGATTTTAGGTTCGTTGGCCATGATGCTTCTGCTGTCGCCTCTGCTGACCTTGCTAACGCTTTTAACGGTTCCGCTGACGCTTCTGTTATCCGGCCGGATCGCCAGATATTCGCGGAAGCGCTTTCGCCAGCAGCAAGCCGATCTGGCTGAACTGAACGGCCATGTAGAGGAAATTCTGTCCGGTCAGGAGGTTGTTAAGGCTTTTGGGCGGGAAGAACAGGTTATCCGGCAATTTGAGGATATCAATCAACGACTCCGGGAATCGGGCATGAAAGCGCAGGTTCTGTCCGGACTGGTCATGCCCATGCTTAATGTGATCACCAACCTCGGCTTTATCATCGTCGCGACGGCGGGCGGTTATCTGGCTTATGACGGGATTATAACAGTCGGCGTCATTGCCAGCTTCATCAACTATTCGCGCCAGTTTACCAGACCGCTGAACGATATCGCCAATCTCTACAGTACGATTCAGTCGGCCGAAGCCAGCGCCGAAAGGATTTTTGAGCTGATGGACGAG
>CAYRWC010000515.1:0-1692 GCA_964427795.1 uncultured Oscillospiraceae bacterium
AGTCAATCTGCTTCTGCAATTACGTCCGAACTCGGCTGTTTTTTATAATCTTAACCACTTCGGCTACTATGCCTGTCTGGCCATCATGTGCGTTCTCCTTTTGTGGATGACCGAAAGCAAATCCTTATTAAAGCAGGCATTCTGGCTGACGGCTCTGGGCATCCTGACCGCAGCTATGGTAAAAAACGGTTCTCTGGGTCCTTATCTCGCGGTTCTGGTCGGCTTAATCATCAGCTTTGTTTTAATTCTATGGCTGAAGCGAACGCAAGCCAAACGATTTCTGATCGCGGTAGCGGTATTTCTCCTGGTTTCAGCAATCGTAAACGCTTTTTCAGGGCAGCTGCTTCATGATTTTCTGCAGTTATTCACCGATACCGCCAGTATCGTCGACGATTCGGAAAATGCCGGCCAGGCCGGTTCAGGCCGATGGCTCTTGTGGCTGGCCGGACTTCGCTTCGCTGCAGAAAAGCCGCTATTCGGCTATGGTCCGGATAATTTAGGCAAGCGATATCTGGACCTCGGCATCCAGATCGACCGGCCGCATAATGAGCTGATACAAATCGCCGCCAGTTTAGGCATACCGGCCCTCTTTTTCTATTTGTCCGGCCTGACAGCTCACCTGACGACGTTTTTTCGCAGGCGCAAGCAGCTGTCGATGATCGTCATAGGCCTGTGCGGCGCGCTATTAACCTATTTTATATCTTCATTGTTCGGCAATACCATGTATTATACGACCCCCTTCTTTCTGATGGTTCTCGGTTTATCGAACGGCATGCTCCAGCCGGCTTCGGACGCGCTTGACCAATAAGGCCGTTTTGCGCGCCGCAGGATCTGAACGCCATAAAACAGTGTAAACGCAGCCCGGCCAGGCTCCGCCTCCGAGCGGTCACTCCTGCCCTTCCATATACCATTGGTTGCCGTCCTGAAACAGATAAGCCTGTTTGCCGCATATACGACAAGTGTAGCGGATGCCGCTGCCGCCCACCTTTAGCGAGACAGCCTGCCTGACATCCAGAATCCGGTCGATTTCAAATGCCCGCCCGTCTTCCCAAGTTAATGAACGGGGCCGCAGCTGGCCACGTTCATCAAACTCCGCCAGCACCCGGACAAAAACTTTGCGCGCCATAATCATCACGCTCCATACAGCTCATTCATAACGAACTTTTGTTCTCTTTCATTGTACACGCCGGCGCGAAAAATCGCAAGCCCTTTGGCCTTTTTCTTTTCCCGTCCGGCGCGAGGCACAAAAAAACCGGTCCTGGCGGGTCCGGTTCTCATCAATTCAATATTCAATATCATATCCAGATCACGCGGCGATGGGCGCCGCAGGGCTGCATAGCATTCCTTACCCGATAGTAAAGCCAAGAATGTCCTTCATATAATCAAGAGCAGCCTTTTGTTTTGCCGTATCCAGAGCGGCTACGCAATCCGGCGAGAGGCTGAAAGCCACTTTCAAGCCTTGATTGGCGGCATGATTATAAAGTCCGACGGCATTTTGCAGAACACAGATGTCCGTGGCCACGCCGGCCAGCTCGATTTGTTCGTACTGGCGAACCAGCCAGTCGATATCGGTCTGATCCAGCATAAAAGAAGCTTTGGTCAGGGTCTCCAGATCCAGATCCGCCAATTTGCCGTACAGCTTCCAGCCCGTGCTTCCCTCGGCGCAATGTAAAGGAAATTGACGGCCTTCCG
>CAYRWC010000516.1:0-1692 GCA_964427795.1 uncultured Oscillospiraceae bacterium
CGGTTTCATCTCTGCCCGTCCCATCTGTCGCGAACCTTCAAAGCGGCAACCGGACTGCCGCTGCCGGAGTACGTCGCAAAACTGCGTCTGGAAAACGCCTGTCGGGCTCTCCGCCAAACGGACGACCCGATTATCCAAATCGCCTATAACAGCGGTTTTGAAAGCATCCGCACATTTAACCGGGCTTTCCGGCGCTATGTCGGCCAGACGCCGGGTTCACTGAGGATTTCGGGATCGTCGGGGAATTCGGATTAAAGGTTCCTCATGCGGCATATTTGCGGACGAAGATCTCCAGTTCATCCATCGGCATCGGGCGTCCGATCAGATAACCCTGGCCTTTATAAAAACCGGCTTCCTCCAGAAGCTCCATTTGCTCGGCGGTTTCGATACCTTTGGCGCAAACGGTGATGTCGAGGACCTGAGCCATTTGCAGAACGGCAACCGTAATCTTCAGTTCACGCTCGAATTCAGTAATCCGGGCGGTGAAATCGCGGCTCAGCTCCAGCATGTCGAAGGGAACGCGCCGCAGCAGATCAACATTGGAATAGCCGGTACCGAAATTTCCGAGTACCAGACGGATGCCAAATTCATCTTTCAGCCGGATCAGATTGGCAATGCCGGTTTCATCGAGCGGCTGGGCTTCGCTGAGCTCAAACTGCACCCGCCGGCTGTCCAGTCCGGTTTTTTTCAGCATGGCGGCAACCTTGTCGACAAATTCGGGTCTGTTGGCCTGGAATCCCAGAATATTGATTGAGATATTCAGATCCATCTTCAATTGTTCCATCAGCTTGGCGCCGCTGGCAAAAGCTTTCTCCAAAAACCAGCTGCCGAATTTCATGGTCAGTTCTTCATCGGCTTCGATAATGGGAATAAACATCTGCGAGGGAACCCGTTCATTATTTTCTGCGATCATCAGGTCGATAAAAACCTCATAAGTATTGCAGGTATTTTTGCCGAAAGTCCATTTGGGCTGCCCGAAAAGCTGAAAACGATCGTGAGCCAGGGCGTCGAAGATGTTTTGGCGCGTAATCTGTGTCATAAACAGTCCTCCTTTATGCTTTTCGTAAAACGGCGATGAAGTCAGACAGGCTGTCCGGATTGAAAGATGTCCCTGTGGGTATAAACTTATTATACACTCTTCGTCTAAGGCGGCGTATAATGCTGATAAAAAAACAGGAGTATTGAGGATGCTGCAGCTCTATCTGGCCCGTCACGGGGAAACAATCTGGAATACGCAGAGCCGGATGCAAGGCCGGCAAGATTCGCCGCTTACGCCGACCGGCCTGGAACAAGCCGGCCGTTTGGCAGACGCGCTGGCCGCCGTTCCCCTGAACCGGGTCTGGACCAGCCCGGCGCCGCGCGCCGTGCAAACCTGCCGGATCATTCTGTCCCGCCAGAAGCAGCCGCCTGTCTGCCAAGTGGATCCGAGGATCCACGAAATGGATCTGGGGAGCTGGGAAGGCTTATCGATCGACGAGGCCAAAACGCTCGACCCGGATAATCTGCGGGCTTTTCTTCATGATCCGGAACGCTTCAGACCGACGGGAGGCGAAAGCTATAGCCAGGTCAGCGCGCGCATGGCTTTATTTCTGGCGGATCTGCAGGACTTGGCCCGGCAATGCGACCGGGACGGCCGCGTGATAAACGCGTTGGTCGTCAGCCATAATATTACTTTAAAAGCATTGTTTGCCC
>CAYRWC010000517.1:0-1688 GCA_964427795.1 uncultured Oscillospiraceae bacterium
CGACGCTAAAAACCGGCTTTGGGAAGAATATGAAATGACATCGGATCAGGCTCAGGCCTGGAAGCAGCCGCTGGATAACCGAACAGAAACGGCGCGGCGCATCGGCGCGCTGAAAAATGATCTGAAGGTGCTGGGATCAGTCAATCCGGCGGCAATCGAAGAGTTTGCGGCCGTTGATGAACGCTGGCGCTTCATGGTCGGACAGCGGGACGATATTGAAGCGTCAAAACATAAGCTGACCAGTGTCATTGATGAGTTGACAGCGGCGATGAAAAAGCAGTTTCTTGAACATTTCCAGCTGATTAACGACAACTTCAAAATAGTCTTCGCCGAGTTGTTCGGCGGCGGCATGGCCGAAATTAATTTGGAAGATGAACAGGATGTCCTGGCTTGCGGTATTGAGATCAAGGCGCAGCCTCCGGGCAAAAAACTACAGAATCTGATGCTTTTGTCGGGCGGCGAACGTTGTCTGACGGCCATCGCTTTGTTGTTTGCGATCTTGAAGCTTCGGCCGACGCCGTTCTGCGTTTTGGATGAAGTCGAGGCGGCTCTTGACGACGCTAATGTTATCCGCTTTACTGAGTATATCCGGCGGTACGCCGCCCAATCACAGTTTATACTGGTTACCCACCGCAAGGGGACCATGGAAGCTGCCGACCGTTTATATGGCGTGACGATGCAGGAACGCGGCATATCGCGCGTTTTATCTATGCAGCTTGCCGAATAACAGGGGAGAATAGATATGGGGATTTTTGATCGTTTTAAAGCCGGTTTGAAGAAAACCCGGGATTTTGTTGCCGGCGGTTTCAGCCGCATTGCCGCCAATATGGGCTATTTTGACGAAGACATGCTGGACGACCTGGAAGTCTTGTTGGTTCAGGCCGACGTCGGCGCCGGCGCGGCCGGCGAAATCATCCGGCAGATCAAAGAAAAGATCCGGCAGGACGGCGATGCTTCGAGAACTGCGGTCCTGCGGTCGCTGCGGCAAATCCTTCTTGATATTCTCGGCCAGCCCGGCCGTCTGCATCTGGAAGAAGGCCGGTTGAATATTTTATTAATGGTCGGCGTTAACGGCACCGGGAAGACAACTACCGCCGGAAAGCTGTGCAGCCGTTTCCAGAATGCCGGCTTGAAAGTGCTGCTGGGCGCCGCCGATACTTTTCGCGCGGCAGCGATTGAACAGCTGACGCATTGGGGCGATCTGACGCAAACGCCGGTGATTGCCCATCAGGAGGGATCAGATCCGGCCGCGGTTGTTTATGATGCCATCCATGCCGCTCAAGCCCGTAAAAGCGATGTTCTCATTCTCGATACGGCCGGCCGGCTGCATAACAAACAGAATCTGATGGACGAACTGGGTAAAATCCGCCGGATTATCCAACGTGAAGCGCCCGGCGCCCATTGCGAAACCTTACTGGTTATCGACGCGACCACCGGACAAAACGCGGTTCAGCAGGCAAAGGTTTTTCGTGAGGTTTCCGATGTAACCGGCCTGGTCATCACCAAACTGGACGGCAATGCTAAAGGCGGTGTTGCGGTCGCCGTTGCTTATGAGACAAAAACGCCGATTGTCCTGGCCGGCTTGGGCGAGGGATTGGCGGATCTGATGGATTTCGATCCGGATGCTTTTGTCCAAGCGCTGCTGCCGGAGAACGATCAATAAGTTTCATGAGTTTCAACTTAAAGTC
>CAYRWC010000518.1:0-1685 GCA_964427795.1 uncultured Oscillospiraceae bacterium
GCAGAATTGCCGGACCTATCGCTCTTTATAACCTCGATGACATCGAAAAAAACGGCGTAGGAAGTTCCTTTGCGTTCAGACCCGAATCCCTGAATGCCCCTTCCTTGCAAACTTTGCCAAAAGATGAACTCTGGATACATTTTGTTCAAAACAATACCCCTGAAGCCTTCATTCAATCTTTGGCAAGCGATCCTCCCCAGAATTTAGATAATGACATCAAGCCCCTTATTTTGATTTTGGACAAAGAATATGGCCGGGATGCTGTGCTTGCGTTGCTGGCAAAAATCACCGCAAGCAAGGAACCAGTATCTCCGCATGATTATAAGTCCAGTCGTTTTTTTGTAACCTCTATGCAGACTTTTGGCGGAACCGAATGGATTGATTACGCCGTTGCAAGCGCTCAAGCCCATTCCCTTTGGAAGCAAGGCCATATAACGCCGGGAATTTTTGTTGATGTTGAAGGGACCTTGCTCGAAAACGGCACATTAAACGCTCCTTTGGCATTGTATCTTTCATATTTGCTGGACAAGGAAGCGCCTATCACGATCTTCACAGGTGGCGAAGCCGATAAACTTTCCGTGGAGCTGGAAAGTTTGGGAATGGACAAGCGAGCATTGCCTGTGAAAAACAAATGGGACTACCACGGCCAACAGTTAGAGATACTAATTGATGATACCCAGCCCCGTTATCAGCCTTTCGGCGCCAACAACTATATAGCCCCATTTTACGGGAGAGATGCGACTAATATATTTGATTTTAGTGCTTCTGACCCATTGTTTGAACCCGACGTATTAATAGAAAAATGGGGTAAGCCATCGGGATCAGATGCTGGTCGGCCATCAGATTTACCTTCAATAGAAAAAGCAACCGCTGCGCTGGGATCACAGGGGCCGCATTAATCGGATAATCTAAGTATATTGGTTATTCTAAAGATTGTAAGACTATTTATCCAAGGTGGAAGATGCCCAACCACCCGAGTTTTTTTGATCTCATAATTGCTCATAGACACGGCTCTTTGAAAACCGTTAAATTGCATGAACAAACTGAGGTCAGAATGTCTTTTGGCGCTAAATTGAGGGACACTATAAAACTCCCCAGCTTTACCATTGCCGATATTTATGCGGATAGATTTTTTGTAAACTATCTTGTGATGCCGGTCGGTGTCGCCTTCGACTATCTCAGATCGTTCCCTTTCATCACAGGCCGTAATAACGAAACTGATGATGATTTCTACAATGATTATCTGGCGACAAAAGTTGAGCTTGTCGACAGGTCTCAACTCCCCCCGCGTCAAAATGCACGACTTGGCAAAGATCCGCATTTCCGCAACGGGCCCTTATATCTCGCTACGATTTATCACGACAAACCGAAAGGTGTGTTGAAGGAGCGGCAGGTTTTCCTAAATCAGCAAACGCTTACACTGATGAACATTGCGCATCCGAAACCGGGCAAGCCTGTTGGCGATGGACTCAGTCTTCTTTTGAATAACGTGATTCATTTTACCATCAATGGACAATATTGGGGCTGGTCGCGCCCACGCGCGCGTGCGGTTGACATCAATTCGGCAGGAGAAGATCTGCTGAAGAGAGTCACAGCCAAACTCAAAGACCCCTCAACGCTGATTGAAAGATCGCCGCTTCCCTTCTTTGCAGCGTCACTCAAAGAAGCTTGTATTTGAGCTAACA
>CAYRWC010000519.1:0-1678 GCA_964427795.1 uncultured Oscillospiraceae bacterium
CGAGGGACAAAAGGCGCTCCTTGTCCTTCAGGATCAGGTCGTAAGCATCGGCGTCGTCCGTTTCCGTGCTTCTGGATTTTACTTCCGGATCAACCAGACGACGGGTTTTTTTATCGATGGAGAAATAACCATTATGGGTTTTTTGCGCATCGATGCCGTCAAGGTAAGCGCGGTAAGGTTTGTCTAACATTAAGGGGATTTCATTAACGGCGTTTTTATACTCGTCTTCGAACATGTGTGCATATTCGCCCGGTTGTTCGTAACCGTCATCATAGCGGCGATACCGGGCCACTTCATCGATAAAAAACAGGGAGAGCACCTTGATGCCTTGATGAAAAAGTTCCTGCTCTTTTTCCAGATGGGCCTTGACCGCCTCGCGAATCTGAATGCGCCGCAAAGTAGCTTCATTGACATCTCCCGTCGCTTCGCCGGCCTTCAGGACGACACCGTTGGTGAATGCAACGGTATCCGTATTGGCATTGATATCCGCAATCACGAAACCATGGTACTCGTCCAATCCGCCGGAGAGGTCATACAGATTATCTCCCTTGCTGAATTTGCGAACGGTTCGCTTGATTCCGCTTTGTTGTTTGACCTCATATTCGATACGGGCCACAGGCGGGCTGCTAACTGATATCTGGATGTTTTCCAGATAAAGATAAGCGTTGGTTCCGGTAAGCCCTCTCACGCTGATGCCGCGCACGGCGATCTTTTTGACCAGCTTCTGGTTGTAAGCATCCAGCGCGTCCAAACGGTAAATTTTGTTGTGTTCGGTTTTGTGGGTGGCCGAATAGCGCAAAATGGCCAGCGGACGGAACCGAGTCAGAGATTCAAACGTCTTCGCCCCTTCCAGTTTCTGGGGCTCATCGATCATCATGATCGGATGGTTGCTGCTGATGACGTCGATCGGTCTGCGGGTCTGGAAATCATCCAGCTCTTCATAAATGCGTCGAGCATCCTTACCGGTGGCATTGAACGCCTGTACATTGATAATCATGACATTAATACCGCTGTCGGAAGAAAACTGTTCCAGGTGGTGCAACTGCTTCGAGTTATAGATAAAAAAACGGGCGCGTTTGTTGTAGTCTTCCAGAAAATGTTCGGCGGTAATCTCGAACGATTTGAAAACCCCTTCCCGGATGGCAATGGACGGAACGACCACAATAAATTTGGACCAGCCGTAGCGCCGGTTGAGCTCGAACATCGTCTTGATGTAGCAATAGGTCTTGCCCGTGCCGGTTTCCATCTCAATGTCCAAGTTCACCGGACACACCTTGTTGCTGATCAAAACCGTCGATTGTGGCAAATTCTGCCGTCGTTGGACGGCCTGGATGTTTTCCAGCAGTTGTTCCCTGGTCAGCGCCAGTTCCCTGTTTTTGAAACCGGACTCCAGCAGGTCGAAGCGCGGCTGCGCTTGCGTGTTTTTATTAGCGGTTCCCCCCGGATCGATACGATAGGTAACGCCATCCACTTTGGGTTGACCGGCAAAACAGTCGGCGACGGCATTAACGCAATCTGCCTGAAAGGCCTGTTTCTTGAATTTTAATTTCACGTCATCACCTATATAGATACATAAATATATCAATAACTTGCGTTATTTTATTTCTGCATTTATTTCTGCATTTATTCTTTTTATTCTGCAATTGTCCATACAGGCATTCTGCGCGTTCCTTTGTTG
>CAYRWC010000520.1:0-1677 GCA_964427795.1 uncultured Oscillospiraceae bacterium
GTCCTTTAAACTTGATCCATTCCTGCAGCTTGATCAGTTCGCGCTGCAGCCGTTCGAGTTCCTTATTATAGATTTCGTCGCTGATGGGTTTGATCTTCTTCGCAATCGGAGGTTCTTCTGCGGTTATCTCTGGCGGATTGTTTCCCTTTTCCGGCAGATCAGCTTGCGCGGCTTGAACGGTTTTTTTATTTTTGTCTTTCTTTTTATTATTTTCCGGATCATTTTTTTTGTCGGAGACTTTCTCAGAATGGCTCATAAACTCATCTCCCATCTGACATCTGACAAACCGGCGTGACCGCCGCTAAAGGCCTGGATCGGGGATCGGTGTAGGTCGGGTCTTGCTATCATTGTAGCACATTTAGGGGCACTAAGGTTTTATAGCGTCGAGGCATGCGCGGTTGGTGGCATAAATAATATCCGGACGATTGGCGATGAAGCAGCAAAAGTCGATCAGGCGCTGCCAGCTCTGATATTTTTCGAATTCGAAGGAGTGACCCCAAATATAAAAAAGCATATCTTCTTCAGGTTCCGCCCGGATAAAGGCATCGGCCAGCTCCATGAGCCGCGGATCTTCGATCCAGCAGGTCGGATGCCATGCCATCGGCCGGGCGGGAAAATGAAAGGCATAATGGTTTCGGCAGGTGCGTGCGTAGCGGATCGGCGTGTTGCAGGCAATGGTTTTGATAACAAATTCACTGTCACAAAAGCCGCCCGGATAAGCCATGCCGACAATCGGGTAGCGGCACAGCGATTCCAGCGCTTTACGGTCGTCATCGACCTCGCGGATGATCTGTTCGGCATTCAATTGCAGCAAATCCGGGTGAGTAACGGTATGAACGGCTATTTCGTGGCTAAGATAAAGATCATGGACCTGATTTTCTTCGATTTCCGTATGATCGCAGTCAATCCCGTCATGAATAATCCGGTGTTTCTGTCCCCAGAAGCCGGAATTGAGATTAAAAGTGCATTTCAAGCCATACCGGTTTAAAATATCAACGAAACGAATATCCTGGATGGTTCCGTCATCAAAACTCAGCGTTAAGTATTTCCGGCCGCAGCACATAAAACCTTTACCTTCTTTGCTTTTTTATTGTATTATAACAGGCGTGCTTGATGATTCGAAATATTTCAAAAGACAATTAAGAAGGTGAAAGATATGCAAGCGATATTTATGGGTGATAAGGGCGTGATTGATCGTGTCTACGGATCAGAACAGAGAAAACGCCTGGAGGCAAATACTGAATTATATCCGGTTCCGGTGACGAGAGAGAACTGGACGGAGCATCGGGAAGCTCTTAAATCAGCCGAATTGGTTTTTTCAACCTGGAGCATGCCGGTATGGACTGAAGATGAAATCGCCGAATATATGCCGCGCCTGCAGGCCGTGTACTATGCGGCCGGCAGCGTGCGTTTTTTTGCCGAACCGTTTTTGAACCGTCATATCGAGGTGATCAGCGGCTGGCGGGCCAATGCCGTTCCGGTTGCGCAATACGCAGCCGCTCAGATTATTCTGGCCGCCAAAGGCTATTTCAGCGTGCAGCCGTTATATAAGGCCAGTCGGGATGCGGCAAGGCAGACGGCCGCCAGATATCCGGGCAATTATGACATCAAGATCGGCTTGCTGGGCGCCGGCGCCATCGGCTCGCTGGTGGCCGGGCTGCTTCAGCCGCACAACCT
>CAYRWC010000521.1:0-1677 GCA_964427795.1 uncultured Oscillospiraceae bacterium
GGAAAGATATGTCCGCTTTTTCAGTGATGACGCCCAGAAATTTGTCGAACGGGAAGGCCGGCGCGGCCGCTTGTACGACGGCATTATCATGGATCCGCCGGCTTATGGCCGCGGTCCGGGCGGTGAACTCTGGAAACTGGAAGATGCCGTATATGGGCTGGTTAAACAATGCGCCGCTTTGTTATCGGACCAACCGTTGTTTTTTATATTGAATTCGTATACCACCGGCTTGGCTCCGACAGTTCTGGCCGATATTCTCAGCTTGATTATCCGGCCGCGTCTGGCAGGCCGGACAGAAGCCTATGAACTTGGGCTGCCGGCGAGCCGGCGCGATCTGGTTCTGCCTTGCGGCTGCACCGGTCGGTGGCAGCCGTGACAGGAACGGCCGAGACACCGCAAATTTTATATGAGGATAATCATCTGTTGGTTGCCGTAAAAAAGCCCGGCGTATTATCGCAGGCGGATGACAGCGGCTCTCCCGATATGCTGACTTTGTTAAAGGCTGATATAAAGGCGCGTTACCGGCGGCCGGGTCAAGTTTTCCTGGGATTGGTCCACCGTTTGGACCGGCCGGTCGGCGGTGTCATGGTTTTTGCCAGGACATCCAAAGCAGCCGGCCGCCTTTCAGCGCAAATCCGCGAACACAAGGTTTGTAAAGAATATCTGGCGGTTGTGAACGGCTGTCCGGCAGAACAATCGGGGATTTTAACAGATTATTTGAGTAAAGATCCATCAACAGGCATGGTGCGTGTCGTTCCGGTCGGTCAAGGGCGCGAAGCCTGGCTCGAATATCGGATAATCGCCACCCGGGAACAAATAGGTCATTCTTTGCTGGCTATCCGTTTAGGCAGCGGCAGGGGTCATCAAATCAGAGTTCAATTATCGGTTCGAGGCTGGCCGATCATCGGCGATCGCCGTTACGGGCCGGAGGATAATACGTCCGGAGGTCCGAAAAATCCGGCGTTATTTGCCTGCCGGCTGAGTTTTAATCATCCGGTGAGCGGCGAACGCCTTTCATTTTCGGCATTTCCGCCAGAAGAACAGCCTTGGCTGGAATTCGGCCGCCCGCCGCAAGAACAGCAGGCGTCCTGGATAGAGCAAGCGTTTGCAAATTTTGCCGGTACTAATTGAATTTAAGTATAATGTCAAGTCTCTTGAGCACAGAATCAAAAATTTCTTCTATGATATAATAGCCTTATCTTGGTTCACATGAACCGGATCGTATACTGAAATATTTTCTGACAGGATCAGAGAAAAAGGAGGCTGCTATGTCGAAACTAGAAGGAACTAAAACCCTGACCAATCTAATGAAGGCGTTCGCCGGCGAATCTCAAGCCAGAAATCGTTATACGTATTTTGCATCTATAGCGCGCAAAGAAGGCATGAACCAGATCGAAGCTATTTTTCTGGAAACAGCCGATAATGAAAAAGAACACGCCAAACTATTCTACAAAGCGATTGCCGGCGGATTAGGCGGCGCGCGCGTGGCGGTTCCGATCGAAATCACTGCTTCATATCCGGTCGCGTATGGCGGAACCCAGGAAAATCTGATAGCTGCCGCAGCCGGCGAGCATGAAGAATGGGCTGATTTATATCGCATTTTTGCCGATGAGGCCGACAACGAAGGATTTGCCGATGTTGCGACAACCTTCCGCATGGTAGCCGAAGTTGAGAAAC
>CAYRWC010000522.1:0-1676 GCA_964427795.1 uncultured Oscillospiraceae bacterium
ATTTTCCGGTATCAAGTGCCCCCGGAAACTGCGCCTGCGCCGCCGCAAGCTGCACGAGTAAGCCGGCAAACCGGACATTCTGCAGAATACCAGCAATCCATAAACCGATCCAAGAAAAGCTGCTTCAGATGATGAGGCAGCTTTTTTTCGGTGGTGCGGGTGGCTATTCTGTACGGATTAGCCAACTGCTGATGATTAAACAAATAATCATAGTGACATTAATGTGGCATCCTGCTATAATTTATAAGCGTAGAAGTCTAAATTGTTCCAGATAAACCTTATAAATGAATAGCGGTTAACCCCGTTTGTCCGCAAAAAAACGAGGCTGAAAAAAGAGAAGCTTGCCTCCAGAAAAGCAAGCAAACAACAGAGTAAACACAGTATTATTTTGTTGGTTTGCTTACTGACGGGAGGTGTTTTTCATTTCTGACGCGGCTCTGTTCAATACCCTGAAGTGTGAGTTGATTCGATGTGCACAGGAGGTGTATGGATGTGAAAAAAACACGGCTTATCATGGTTTTGGTCTTAATTTTAATGATTATTCTGCCGGTATTTGCGGTATCAGCTGAAGAAATCGACACAACGGATCTTTACCGTTACCAGGGGACCGGCATTAACGGGCATACTTATTGGGACGGCCTGATGGTTTCTGTCAGGCGCTTTGATATGAGCAAGGGTTACATCGCTTACTGCGCCGACCGGCTGACCGCGATCCGCACAGATAAAGACTATGTGAAAATCTCGCTCGAGTATGCCGCTTCCCATTTGCTCATTCCGGAAATCAGCAAAGACAAGATCCGGGCTATCTTGAATTATTCCTGGAACAAGACCGACAAAGACAACATTACCGCCGTTCAATACGCCATATGGCATTATCTCCACGGCACCGGTCTGCCTGCGGCAGCCAGCGACGCGGTCAAAGCGATCTACAACGATTTGCTGAACGATACGAAAACGCCCGGACTCCCGGCTTCGGCTGAGAGTATCGCCAATACGCTGACGCTCAATCCGCCGGCGCCGGACTCGCAGGAGCGTTCAGACAGTGAAACAACCTATACCTTCAACTTTTTCGCCCAATCCTCGGAAGGCGCGCCGATCGTATTTACCGTCAAGGACGCTGCCGATCAGGAACTGGCCGACGCGGCCTACGATATTGTCGACGCGGGCAGCGGCAATTATCAACTGAAACTGTATGATATCCATGCTGCCGCGACCTTTACGCTCTACGCGACGACGCTGAAAAACAAGAGTGTCGGCGCCTGCGTTTTTGTCACCTTTAAAACCTGTGAGGACGCGGTTCATCTGGATCCCTGCCAATCACAGACCGTGATCGGCATCAAACCCAGTGAAACGACACAGACCAAGTCTTTCGGCGTGAGCATTACGGACCCGGCGCCAACAACCGAAACATCAGAAGTAACGCCGACAACCAGCGTCAACGAAACGGTCGAGACCAATCCGACGACAACCGGAACGGTGATCATAACCGACAACACGCTGCCTCTGGTTGAACCAACGACAACGCAGACACCGACGACGCAGATCGATGACGATCAGGTCCCGCAGACCGGCGAAACAAACCAGGGCATGCTGATCGGAGGCATTCTCCTGGCGCTGGCCGCCAGTCTGATGTTGATCCTGCATCGTCACAGAAAACAGGAATGATCTGACCGAAC
>CAYRWC010000523.1:0-1675 GCA_964427795.1 uncultured Oscillospiraceae bacterium
AATCGTCACCAACAAGTCGCCGGTTGTCACAGACGCGCCTTTGGCAACAAAAATCCGGTCGATCATACCGTTTGCGGACGCTGTGATTTCGTTTTCCATCTTCATGGCTTCTAAAATAAACAGAACGTCGCCTTTTTTTACCGTACTTCCCGTTTGAATTTTTATGTCCAGAATCGTTCCGGGCATCGGTGATTGAACCTTGTGAACGCCTGCGCCGGCGTTATCGGGATTTTCCGGAATGGATGGCTTGTCCGCGGCCGGAACAGATTGAGGCGTCTGGGGCATGGCCGCGGCCGACGGAGCGGCACCGGCGGCCGTTCCTGTTTTCACAAGACTGGCCTGACCTTTCTCCACTTCAACTTCATAAGTTTTATTATTGATGGTCACGATATAGATCATGTTGGCATCTCACTTTCCTTCAGCGGTTTGTTCTTGATCCGGCAGTAATTTGATCGACCGGAAACATAATTCAGCTAAGGGTATTCCCGATTCATCACTGACAATCGCCATGATCATCGCGGCAGTCGGCTCATCGACACCGTTGAGCCTGACAGATCCGGCGCCGGCATCGGTGACCGGCTCAAGAGCCGGCAAATCAGGTAATTGACTGGAATCTGTCTTTTTGCCGCGCGCCGAAATACCTGCGAGCAGAAAGGAAAATAGTTTCAATATAAGGCAGAGAGCCCCCAAAACGACCATAACCATGGCCATGCAAAAAAGGGCGACCGCCAGGCTCTCGCCGATCGTCATACGCCGTCCTCCTGTTTTTTCCTGATCGTATAGGCGACCGTTTTGACCGTCCGTTCTTCACGTTCACGGAAAAATTTCTCGGCAATCTGAGGGAAAACGGCATAAGAAAGCACATCCTCGTCGTTACGGGCCAAGCTGCCGATCGCGGCTTTGGCTTCGTCGAAAGCCGGCGCGAGCGTGTCGGCAAAACGGGTTTCGACCGGTTTTTCATCACCCAGCACGCTCTGTACAAGCTTGCTGTCGACTGCTCCGGGCGCGCGGCCATATTCGCCTTTCAGATACGCTTTGATTTCTTTGGATACGTTTTTATACCGTTCGCCGGCCAGCACATTGGCGACTGCCTGAACACCGACCATCTGGCTCATCGGCGTAACCAGCGGCGGATACCCCAGATCCTTTCTGACCTCCGGCGTCTCGGCCAGAACTTCATCCAGTCTGTCCAGGGCATTCTGAGCTTTCAACTGAGCGATCAAATTGGACAGCATGCCGCCCGGAATTTGATAAATCAAAGCATCGGTCTCCGTTCCCATAACCAAAGGATCCATCAGGCCGGCAGAGATATATTTTGATCGCAGCGGTTTGAAAAAAGCATTGATATCTTTAAGCGCTTTTTCGTTTAATTCCGATACGCAGCCCATCTGCTGCAAAGCATAATGCAGAGTTTCCGTTGCCGGCTGGGATGTTCCGCCGGAAAACGATGAAATCGCCGTGTCTATGCCGTCGCAGCCGGCTTCGACCGCCTTGATGCAGGTGATCGGTCCCAATCCTGTCGTCGAATGGGTATGCAAAAAAACGGGAATCTGAACGCTCGCTTTCAATGCCCGGATCAAGTCATAAGCTTCTTGAGGCCCCATGATGCCGGCCATGTCCTTGATACATATTGAATCGACCCCCATCTTGGACAACTGGCGGCCCATCTCCGCAT
>CAYRWC010000524.1:0-1307 GCA_964427795.1 uncultured Oscillospiraceae bacterium
TCCGCAACCAGATCCGCGACGGCAAGACCAACCAGCTGGAAACGATCATCCAGACCCATATGAAGACCGGCATGATGCCGATGGATCTCTCCCTGAGCAACCTGGTCAGGCAGAGGAAGATCACCAACGACGTGGGCTATACCTTCGCCCTCGACCGGGAAATGCTGCAGCGTTACCTGAAGAATTGACGGAAGGAGCACCAAGATGTCTGCATACCAATACAAAGCGATCAGTACCAGCGGCGAGGCGATCGAAGGCAGCCTGGTTGCCAAAGACCGCTCCGAAGTTCTGGAAATGCTGCGGGAAAAAGATTATAAACCGATAACCGTCAGCGAAATCCGGGAGAATCAGGACATCAACCTGAAGTCGGCCTTTAAACGGATCAAGCTGAAGGATATCGGCGTTTTTTGCCGCCAGTTTTATACCATGCTCAATTCCGGCATCAGCATCATCCAATGCCTGGACATTCTGCGCCAGCAGTTCGACAACATCAAGCTGAGGAGAGTCATTGCCGATGTTTATGAATTGGTCCAGAAAGGCTCGTCTTTCTCTGAATCGATGCGCGTTCATAAGGATGTCTTTCCCGAGCTCCTGATCAACATGGTGGAAGCCGGCGAAGCCAGCGGCAACCTGGATGTGATCATGGAACGCATGGCCGAGCATTTTGAGAAAGATACGAAACTGAAACGCAAAGTGACCGGGGCGATGATTTATCCGATCGTCCTCAGCTGCGTGTGCGTGGTTGTGGTTATTTTCCTGTTGACCTTTATCATGCCGACTTTTATCGGCATGTTTACCAGCAGCGGCGTGGCTTTGCCTTTGCCGACCCAGATCCTGCTTAATATCAGCTTTTTCCTGCGCGACTGGTGGTATCTGCTGGCCGCGGCCCTGATTGTGGCGGTCTATCTGTTCCGGCGGTCGTTAAAAACCGAGTCCGGCCGTTTGGTCTTCGACCGCTTTAAACTGCGCATACCGGTGATTAAAAATGTGACGATCCGCATCGCGACAACCCGCTTCACCCGGACGCTTTCCACCCTGCTGGCCAGCGGCATTCCGCTTCTGAACGCCATGGAGATCACCTCCCGGGTCGTCGGCAACAAAGTGGTCGAAAAGGCGATCCTCAGCATTCGCGAAGACGTCCGCAAAGGCTTCGACCTGGCCGGCCCTGTGAAAAAGACCAACCTGTTTCCGCCGATGGTGGACAGCATGATCAAGATCGGGGAGGAATCCGGCTCGCTGGACGACGTCCTGCGCAAGACCGCCGACTTTTACGATGAGGAGGTCGACGCCGCGGTCCTGAGAATGAC
>CAYRWC010000524.1:1330-1675 GCA_964427795.1 uncultured Oscillospiraceae bacterium
TGGAACCGATCTTGATTGTCGTCATGGCCGTCATCATCGGCGCCGTCATCATCTCCATCGCCATGCCGATGTTTTCCATGTTCTCGACGGTTCAGTAGTCACCCTTTGGCCGCGGACAGCCGGAAACGCCGCGGCAGGCTTAGAAACGGTTTCAACAGGTTTACCGACCTGACAGGAACAGAATAAATCATATTATGTAGGAGGTTTCAATTTATGACAAATGCTTTGACGGTTCAGAATCCCAAGAACATCCGCCGCAATCGTAAAGGCTTTACCCTGATCGAACTGATCGTGGTTATCGCCATCCTGGCCATATTGGCTGCGATTGCCATCCCTGCCTTCAGC
>CAYRWC010000525.1:0-1673 GCA_964427795.1 uncultured Oscillospiraceae bacterium
GCCCTTTGAAGCTGCGGGCTGGATCAGCGGCCTGGGGCTTCCCAACTGGATGCTCCTGATGGTCATTCTGCTTTGCTACATCATCGGCGGCTGTATTATGGATGCCCTGGCCTTTCTGCTGGTCTCCCTGCCCATCTTCTATCCTCTCGTCATGCAGATGGGCTATGATCCCATCTGGTTTGGACAGATCATCACCATTGTCACGACCATGGGTTCCATCATGCCGCCCATCGGCATCTGCTGCTACGTCGTGGCGGGCATGGCTAAGGACATTCCCCTGGGACAGGTTTTCAAAGGAAGCATGTACTATATACCTTCGTACATCATTGCGATTATTCTGCTCATCCTTTCACCGTACTGGACGGTGCTGGTGCTGTCCAACCTTGTCCGGTAGGTTGCATTGACTGTTGTTGTGAAGATTGTTTTTGAGGTATTTGCTTGCGGCCTGCTGCTTATTGGGTACAGGCCGCAAAGTTTTTTCAGATACGGCATTAGATGAGGCTAAGATAGAATCGATTCAAGTCTGTGTTTACGTATTTTCCAATCCGGCAGCCACTTGTTCAACGATTTATAAAACTTCGGCCCGTGGCCTTTGCATTGGAGATGGCACAATTCATGAGTAATTACATAATCGATGCATTCCCCGGGTGCGCGAATTAGATCTGTATTTAAAGTTAGCGTGCCTCCGGCGGAAAGACTACCCCATCTTTTTTTCAATCGCCTGATCCGCATTTTTGGTTGTGGATATTTTAACTTTTTGAAACTGCTCCAGCAGAAATCAAATCGCTCGGAAAATTTGGCAGCGGCTCTTCGGGCATACCAGGTATCCAGCAAAGATTTGACTTTTTCTGAAGAGGTACTGTTTTTGATCCGAATTTCAAAGTATCCCTTCGCTAATTTTACATCATCGTGGTTTGAGGGTCTGATTTTCAAACGATAGCGCTTTCCGAGATAAAGATGTGTTTCACCGCCGATATAGGAGCGGCCGGGTGTACGGGGGTCAAATTGCCGGAAGAAGTTTCTCTGCCTGATAATCCATCCTGCATGTTTGGCGACGCGTCTTTTTACCTCGTCACATTCAACGCCCCGCGGCGCTTTGACCACGACAGACTGGTCCGGATGCACGGCAATTTCCAGCGTTTTGCGGTCAACGTGGCAGCAACCGAATTCAATTTTTTCCCGGCCGTAAAAAACCGAACCGCTGAACAGCTTCATTTGTGGCTCCTGCTTTCAGCCACTTTCATCACGCGTGTAATGATATCGTCTATTTGCTCAAAGCTGATATCCAGTCCATGTTTAATTTTGACTTCATCAATGAGATAGTCGTCGATATTGTCTATAGCGCGATTCTTGGCATCGTCGTCATCCCAGAATTGAACTTTCCAGTTCAACTCCAAGATTTTCTGAACAGCCAGCGCCGTATCCGCCGTAATACACTCTCGCTTCTTTTGTGGCAGGTTCTGCTGATCGAAAAAAGGCTTCAACACGCCATAGTAAGCCATGGCTTCTTCATTGCCGTTTAACGCGGCGGGCATATCATCATGCCGCCGGGTGACAATCTTATCCCGATATTCAACCGCTTTATGGAGATATTCCAGATCGGAAATGCGTCTGGCCCGGAAATCTTCGATGGCCTGCTGGATCAGCTTGGAAAACTTTGCATAAAAAGCCGG
>CAYRWC010000526.1:0-1672 GCA_964427795.1 uncultured Oscillospiraceae bacterium
GCCGGGATACACGAATATTCTATCACAAATTCCTCTTCTGCCGGTGCCTTGCGCGGATATCCTGCAACGGTTAAAATGATTGCATGGATTGAACGCTCAGTTTTCCGCAAGTTCAACGGGCATTTATCCCGATCGGCCGGTTGTATGACCCGCCGGCCGGGGCGTTGGGCGAACAGAATTGAGCTATCGGCTCCGCGAAGAGAGGTGAAATCCCGTGGATGCCATGATAATCGGTATGATGCTGAACAGGCTGCCGCGGCTGCCGCTTTCCGCCGCGCAGAAACTGGATTGGAATACCTGGATCCGTTTGCCTTCGACATTATCGCGAGAGCATGCCGCCTGGCTGGATCTGATCTTGATTTTGCTGGCTTCGGCGGTCGGCGGCATCATCATTTTTGCTTTCTGCCGTTACTATTACCGCGGCGTGCCGATCACCAGCTATCTGGATACTTCACTGATTCCGGCGTCCGTGCTGTCGACATTAATTTTTTACCAGTCGTCCGGCTGGCCGGCATTGCCGGTTTGTCTGGTTGCCGTACTGGGCTTTGTTCATTTTCGGACGGTCATCAATGATCCGATCGATGTGACGTTTGTTTTTTGGACGATCTTGTCCGGCTTGCTGATCGGCGCCGGGTTTCCGCTGCCGGTTTTGCTGCTGGATGTTCTGATCAGCCTTGTTGGCCTGATCTGGACCGGGCGGCGGTCATCCAGACTGGTTTATCTGCTGATTATCCGCTATGAGCCGCGCATCGGCGAATCGCTGATGAAAATGCTGCAGCCGCTGCATGGCAAAGTGCGTTCCCAGTTTGAACGGAACGGCCTGATCGATTTATCGGTCGAAGTCCGCCTGCGGTACATCAGCTTGTCTCTGGTCGATAAAATAACCGCCATGGAAGGCGTGCATAATGCCGTTATGGTCAGCAACGACGGCAATCCGGGCTTTTAACGGCGTCGGCGGCTTCCCGGAACCGAACCGCGTACATTGGCGACGGCGGCATTTTGTGATAGAATGAAACTCATCCAAAGCAGCTTACAGGAGGCGTAGAAATGGCGTTTTTTCAGGATCTTGGCAAGAAAATATCGAATGTCGCCCAGGACGCGTCGAAGAAAACCGGAGATATGATTGAAATTGGGAAGCTAAACGCGGCGATTTCGTCAGATAAGAAAGCAATAGAGGATCTTTACCGTAAAATCGGCGCCGCGGTTTATGATTTGCACACCGCCGGCGAAGCGCTCCCCGATGCGCTGGCCGCGGATCTGCAGGCTGTAGCCGGCAAACAAGCGGATATTGCCGCGCTGGAACAGAAAATTGCCGAAATCAAAATAGAAGAAGAAAAGGCGAGAGAAGCTGCTGCTTCTGCCGCCCAAACGGCGCCCGCGTCAGCGCCCGCGTCAGCGCCCGCAGCCCCAACGGCAGCCCCGGCGGCGGCCACGGAAACTGAATCCGCGCCCACGCCTGAGCCCGCGGCCGCGGAAACACCGGCAGCTCCTCAAACACCGCGCTATTGCACCGGCTGCGGCGCCGCGCTTGACCCCGGCATGCGTTTTTGCGGTTCTTGCGGACAGAAGGTCTGATATGAAAACATTGATCCATCTGGCTTCCTGCATCGGCGCGATATTTCTGCTGCAGGCTCTGCTGCCGCAGGATGTACATTATGCGAACGTAACGGTC
>CAYRWC010000527.1:0-1665 GCA_964427795.1 uncultured Oscillospiraceae bacterium
GAGACGGGGCTGGAGCGCACTGATCAGCCAAATTCAAGACAGTGGTTACTGGATCAGAGATTATCTGCAAGGCTATACCGGCGGATCACCGGCTCAATTGTCGGCGCTGGCTACGGCGGTCTGCCTTCTTATGGCGGCGGCAGCTTATGTGATCATCGCCCGCTTCAATATCCCTTTGCTGACTACAACGGCTGTCATCACCGTACTGATTCTCGTCCGGGATATGCCGGCACCCGTTCTCTACGGCTGGATTTTCCCGGCCGGAGCGACGGCTATAATATCCTGGGGGCGTAAACAAAATAAGACATACCGGTTCCTGCGCAAGCTGAAACATGAAGCGCAGACCGGATTTATGCTGCAGGCAGCTCCGGCGGCCATAACCGCCTTGGTTCTGTCGCTTCTGATTACCCCGCTGATACCGGCCGGCTTGATTCATTCACGTGATCTGGAAGGTCTGGTCGACGACCTGACCAGCATGCAAAACGGCATGACCTGGGACCAGAAAAATGTACCCGACTTTAATTTGGCGCAGTCCGGTTATTACCCGCTGATCGACCGTCTGGGCGGACCGGTTGTTCTTTCCGATCAGGCTGTTTTGGAAGTGAACGGCACGACCGAAGCGCTTTTGCTGCGCGGATCGATCAGCCAGACCTATGACGGACACCGCTGGATCGCCGATCAGGATGATACATACTACCGATATGGCAGCCAGCTTTGGCCGGAAGAGCAAACCGACATCTTTAATCTGGACTTGCCGGATTATGCGGCTGCCGGTTTTAGCAAGGAACAGTTTGTGAAAACAGAGACCGTACGTTGGTCGCCGCTCAATACGCCGACCCGGATCGTTTTTTTAGCCGGCCGGCCGCTCAGCATAGACCTGGAAGAAAATGATCCGTTTATCGTTTATTTCCGGTCTTCAGGCCAGCTTTTCAGTAAATACTGGCTGCAGCCCAGGCAGGTCGTCCGTCAGAAAGTCGATCTGCTGCAAACCTGGCAAACCGGCTTTTCCGACGCCGTCCGGCAAATCCAGGCCGGACAGGCCGGCGGGGAGGACGGCATTCCCGGGCAGATCCGGCTCAATAATTTGCAAATGCCGGTGCTGCCGGATTATCAGCCCGGCGGGCAAATCTATGATCTGGTGGATTCGTTGGTCGGCGAAGAACAGGATCCTTATCAAAGAGTATTGATTCTGTGCCGTTATTTAAATCAAACCTGCACCTATAATTTATCCGTATCGATACCGCCGGCAGATGTCGACTTTGTTACCTGGTTTATACAGACCAAAGAAGGCTATTGCGTTTATTTTGCCACGGCATTGGCCATGATGTGCCGTTTGGCAGGCGTTCCTTCGCGGTATATCGAAGGATACTTTGTTCCCGGCGCCGAAGACGCGCTGGACATCAGAGTCATCACCGGAAAGCAAGCTCATGCCTGGACGGAGATTTATCTGGCCGGAATCGGCTGGCTGGCGGTCGACGCGACTCCTGGAACCGGAATTGTCCAGCCCGATCCGGATCCCAACGCGACGCCAGAACCAAAACCGACCGCCAAACCGACAGCTAAGCCGACGTCGGCCGCGGAGCCGACCGGCAAACCCAAGGCCACGCCCGGACCGACTCCGGCGCCCGGAAGATTCGCTGCCGTTCTTCAGGCATTACTGTCGCC
>CAYRWC010000528.1:0-1657 GCA_964427795.1 uncultured Oscillospiraceae bacterium
TGCGCCGATCAAGGTGCCTGCAGAAAGCATGACGATGGTCCAAATGACTTCAGACAAAGAGAATCTGTCCCAGCCGATACTGACAAGCAGCGTTGTTGCGTTGGCTATGGTTGCTACGGTAATCCAACCGAAATAGACGCTGAAAGGCAGGCGGATCAGAATTTTTTCCCGTAATGGCAGATTCTGTTTTTGCAGAATGACGCGAATATCGATCAAGCCTACGAGCAGGCAAACCATCAGGATCATAGATAAAGGAATAAGCCGATAATGCCATGAAAAGATCCAGGCGGCGTTGATTAATGAAGTGAGCGCGAATACGATGCCGATTTGCCGCAGCAGCGGATCCGCGGCCTTCGCGTCTTTGCTCCGGAAAAGCCCGAACTGATAAGGCGTATACGCGGCAAGCAGGATATAAATCAGTCCCCATATAGAAAAGGTTAATCCGGCCGGAGCGAACAAATTGGGGTAAGCGTCAGATACCGCTCCGGTGCCGATGCCGTTGATGGGCAGGATATTGGCCAGGGCATTGACGACAATCATAGTAATAAAAGTGATGGACACGAAAATTCTCAAAAGAAAATCTGGCTTTTTACCTTCCATTCGAAGTTCCTCCTTACGATGCAGAAGTAAAGATTTTCAGGGCTTCTTAGTCGCTAAAAAACTCGGATTGGTTCAGATCGTCAGATTAGGTAAACGCTATCTTAATGGTACAATGCCGCAGTTTATCTGTCAATCAAAGGCAGATCCGGACACTAACGGGATTTAGATGTTGTAAGCCGAAAGAACAATATGTTATTATTCTCGGCGGATCAGAAAAATGAGGTCATTAAACTGCCCGTTTGTGAGGTATAAGATGAATTTAAATGAAATTAAAGCGATCGCCTTCGACAATATGGAGAACCGAAGAAGCCATGCCTGGAAAGAACGCGGAAATAAGTACTACCATGGCCAGCGAGTGGCCAAGCTGGTCATCACGCTGCGTGAAATGATTTTCCCAAACGACACGGCGCATGACGGCATATTGACGGTCGCCGCCTGGTTTCACGATATAGCCAACGGCAGTGACGATCACGCGATTTTAGGCGCGGCCAAAACGCGGATTTTGCTTGAGAATCTTTGCGCGCAAGACGATCTGGATGAAATCTGCGGTATCATAGCCGTTCATGACGACAGAACGGCCGGCAGCCAAACGTTTCCTGATACCGTAAAGCTGCATCAGGACGCCGATTATCTCGACCATTTCGGAACCTTTGATATTTGGAGCGGCTTTTTATACGCCGCGCCGCATGACCAGACCATTGAAGAACAGCGGAATGATATGCTTGAACGATTTCAAGCCTTTGCGAACTATCGGAATGAATTGAATTTTGATGTCGCCAAAGCGATTTATAACGAAAAAGTCAATTTCTTCCGGCGGTTTACCGAACGCTTTGCCGTAGAATCCGCCGGCGGCATCTGGCGCTTGGAAGAGATCATGGAAGCGTACCGCCGGACTGCTCATGAAACAAACAAAACCTCGGGGCACCACACCCGAGGTTGTTTGTTGGAGGAGGAAGGATGAAAAGAAGGAATTTATATGATGAAGCTTATGTTGACCTTGTCGTCTTGCTTCGATGTCTATAGGATACCCATCGGATGTGAACTGAATATGATATAA
>CAYRWC010000529.1:0-1650 GCA_964427795.1 uncultured Oscillospiraceae bacterium
GAATGACATTAGAGGTAACGGCCAATATCACCAAAGCGGTTATCATCGTCAGAGCCATCAGACTGACCCCGAAGCTTGCAGAGTACATAACGCCGCGGTAAGTCTTCTTGTAGACAAAGAAGATAAACAGGCCGAGAGCAAAAGAAAGCGCCAGGGCAATGATCATGTCCAAGGCAGAAAACGAAGATACCTTTTCCAAGAAGTTTGTCTTAAAGATGTCACTGAATGTCATGATGAACCCTCCCAGTTGTTTATATCAGCCGTATATCCGGCAGACTGCATATTTGGACAAAGCTGTTGCCTGGCGATTTTCCACTTGAACCAGATCGGCAATCAGATCCGGCAGATAAGCGTCGTATTTAACCTCAAGCACTTGCTGTCCCCCCAGGTCGGCGGCAAAAGTCGGCACATCCGGCTGCAAAAAGCCGACAGACGACAGGCCGGTCCGAATATGGCCGTCCAGGGTGACCCGAACATTGCCGGCCGGAAAAATAAAGGCTTCCCGCGTATATTCAACCAACGTTTTCGGCCGCAGCAATTGATGCTTCATCTTGATATATAAATCATTAACGACAGGATCAGGATGGCCGGCCATCCATAATGTATCGCCCAGCAGCAGCCGGCCGCACTCAGCCGGCGTAATCCAAGCCGATTCTTTACAGCATAAGCCGTGTATTTTGGATTTTTTCTCCAGTTTGATCGCCGTGAAATCCGTTCCGTAAACGCGCAGCCGGAATTTTTCCCGGCAGCTGACGCCGTCCAGTTTCTCCTGCAGAATCTGATCCTTATAATTGTCGAAATAGAGGCTGCGAACCTGATAAGTACCGTCGAACGCCGCATGGCTGTCCCGGAACATCACGGCGGGCAAACGCTGTCGCAAGGATGCGGCTTCCAGGGGATTGATCATATGTTTGTATTCATGGCGGTAATGCATGGGCATCATACAAGACTCCTTGTCTGTTTTATTCTTCAGGCGATTTGACCGGCCGGACGCTATTATACGCCGTCAGCCGCTTCTGCAGTCTGGTTGGCGTTGTAATCGGCAGTCGCCTCTTCGGCCTGGCGTTCGCCCTTGCTGCAGGCGGGATTGCTTAAAAGGCAATGCTTATGGCAGCCGGTGCATCTTAATTTGCTCAAATATTCCGTCAGAGTCATGGCCGTTTCCGTAGTCTGGGTCGTCTGCGACGGCAGGATGGCCGTTGTCTTTTCATCATCATTTTCCGATCCGATCGTCTGGCCGGCGGACGTTTGGCTGCCGGTTGTTTGGCCGGCGGCTGTTTGGCTACCGGTTGTCAGGCTGTTTTGTTCCGACGACAGAGCAGGGAACAGGATATCGAGCGTACTGTTGGTGGATAGCGAATAAAAAGCCGCCAGAGCCAATACGACGATCAATATCCTGGCGGTCATGACTTTCAGGCCGGCCGCCGGCGCGTAACGCCGGAGTAGCCCGGCGATCCAGCCGGCATGGAGAACCGCGTGCAGAATCAGCAGGATCAGCGATATCCAGCTGGCAACACTGTGGACATCCCGCCAGGGGAAGTCGCTTAGCGAGGCCAGTGGCGCAAAAATATACTGCGAAATGAGCACGCCGCTGAGCAGCGTTACGACCATGGCGGCCCAGAGCAGTATCGTATCCAAGGGCACAACCCA
>CAYRWC010000530.1:0-1649 GCA_964427795.1 uncultured Oscillospiraceae bacterium
TTCAAGCTCGGCATTGGGAGCCAGCGAATAAGCCAGCTGATCGGTCATGCCGAGTATCAGGACAGCGTCGGCGTCCGCACAGGCAGAAAGTGCCGCTCGCCAGTCACTGCCGGGACGCAGATGAGCGGCGATCATTTTACGGCTTTCGTCGTCGCGCAGGACGACAAACGGCGCAGAAGACCGGCTTGTTCGTCCGAATACGCTGCCAACGGACAGTTCACCGGCGCCAAAGCGGGTCCAGCTGCCGCGGTTTTCTCTTGACCACCCGGCCTCCTGTGTATACAGAGACCATCCTTCTCCCTCCGGAAAAGCCAGTCGGCTGGCGGCGCGCCGAATGGTGACCGCTTGGTTTCCGGTATTGACAAGCGTTGTTTTCCAAGCCAGCACGCCGCTGGTCACATCATACGCGAATGCTGCCCGGACATCTAAGCTGTTCGCATGCCAAACCACATCTAAGGACTCGTCTTTAATGATGTACTCACCGGGAAGATAGTCCGTGTTCATCATCCAATCGTCCGTCCAAAGCCGGATCAAGCCGCCTTCCGCGCGTGGATTGGAATTGTGGGCCAGCATCTGCCCAAATATCCGGTCAAAGCGGATGAAACTGCCGGTCCGGGAAATACCCAGAATATTTGCTAAATGTTTCATGCCCATCACACCTCCGGTGAATTTAGTCTGTATATTATTTTATTATGCTTGCTTTTCGGCAATAAGCAATAAGGGTTTCTGCGATTGCAGAATCCGAGCGCATCTTGAAAAAGGGGCGCGGACGTTTTCATCAGATTCATTCCTTTTTGCTGTTCAGATCAAAGCAAGACTGACCGAGGGTCAATTGTGCTATAATTGCATTATCGGCCTTTATATGCACAAATGGAGATGATTGCATGGAAAAGTTCGGCAATACCGATTTTGAGCGTTCTCCCGATTCCACGGAAGAAATGAATTTATTGCAAACCGAGCAGATCAATCCGTTGACGCGCAATCTCGACACGATGTCTACGCTGGAAATGGTTCAGACGATGAACCGGCTGGACAGAGAGGTCCCGCAAAAGGTCGGCGAAGAAGCCGCCGCCATTGCCCAGGCTATCGATATGGTGGTCTATCATTTAAAAGCGGGCGGGCGTCTGATTTATGCCGGAGCCGGAACCAGCGGCCGGCTGGGTATCCTGGACGCGTCCGAATGTCCGCCGACCTTCGGCGTGCCGCCGGATCTGATCAGCGGGATTATCGCCGGCGGACAGGATGCGATTTTTAAAGCTCTGGAAGGTGTTGAGGACCGCGAAGAACAAGCCGTAGCGGATCTGGAAGCGCGCCGGCTGTCGGCCAAGGACGTCGTTCTGGCCATCGCCTCCAGCGGCCGGACGCCTTATTGCATCGGCGCCCTGAAATACGCGGCCATCACCGGCGCCGGCCGCATCGCCTTGTCCTGCAACAAGCACGCGCTGCTCAGCCGATATGCTGAAGTCGTCATCGAGATTGAAAGCGGCCCGGAAATCATTATGGGTTCGACCCGGTTGAAAGCCGGAACAGCGCAGAAAATGGTGCTGAACATGATTTCGTCTTTATCGATGGTTAAGATGGGGCATGTGTATCAGAATCTGATGGTCGGCACACGGGGCATCAACCAGAAGCTCAGCCGCCGGGTCGTG
>CAYRWC010000531.1:0-1638 GCA_964427795.1 uncultured Oscillospiraceae bacterium
CAAACAGCCGATATTCTCCCGGCTGATCATCTCGCCATGGCTGCTGGGACTTTCATAAACCGTGATGCCGCCGGCGCTCAGTCCTTCCCAGCCAAGCGCGCGATCCCGGGACAGCGCCGACTTTTCCCTGTCCAATGCCCGAAAAATGGTCAAACGCCCCGGATACGGCCCGGGAAGATATTGGTTGTGAGCTTTCTTGAGCTCTTTTTTTATTGCCCGTTTTCGCCGGTTGACAGCGCTGTCCGGACCGAAAAGCGCCCAGACTTTGCGAAGTCTTTTTTGCAAATACGCTTTGCGCTCCGGCATCGATCGGGCGAAAAATTTGCCGAGACTGTGCGTCAGCTTTGCGGCGGCAGGAGAAGACCCAGCCTGATAACGCGCCGGATTGGGCGTATCAATCAAGGCCAGCAAAGCGACGGATTGGCCTTTTTGCCATAACTGCCGGGCCATTTCATAGGCAATGATGCCGCCCAGCGAATGACCGGCCAAATAGTATGGTCCCTGCGGCTGAACCGCCTGAACTTCTTTCACATAACCGGCCGCCAAACCGGCAATGCTCAAATCCGTCTTTGCATTGACTGCCTGAAAATCAAACATAAGGCCGTAAATCGGCTGCTCCTCGCCCAAATGCGCCGACAGATTCCGGAAAGAAATCACTTCGCCGTCGAGGGCGTGAACGCAAAACAACGGCGGATTTTTTCCTCGTATTTGGATGGGAACCATGCATAAAGAAACAGCGGGCGAAGCTGAAAAGAGTTTGCGGCATAATTTTTCGACCGTATCCGCGGTAAAGAGGGTTGAAACCGGGATCTGCCTGCCAAAAGTCGTCTCGATGTCCGCCATCAGGCGCATCCCCAGCAGAGAATGGCCGCCGAGAGCAAAGAAACTGTCGCGGATGCCAATCGGCCGTCTGTCCAAAATCCGCTCCCAGAGTTCAACCATGGCCTGTTCCTGCTCGTTCCGCTGCTCCGCCGCCTGCGCATCATGCTCCCGGACGAAAGTCTGCGGTACCGGCAGCGCGGCTTTATCAATTTTACCCGCCGGCGTAAGCGGCATCTTGTCAAGCAGCATAAAGGCCGCCGGCAGCATATACGCCGGCAATTTTGTCTGCAGATAGGTATTTAATCGTCCGACGTCAACAGTGCAGCCCGAACGGGGAACGACATAAGCGGCAATCGCTTTTTCCGCCGGTTTTGCGTTGTATACCGTGACAACCGCCTGAACAACATCGGGGTGGCAGCTGAGAACGCTTTCAATTTCGCCCAGTTCGATGCGGCAGCCGCGTATTTTCACCTGATGATCGCTCCGGCCGATAAAGGCAATTTTCCCGTCCGGCAGCCACTTCACCACATCGCCGGTTTTATACAGCCTGTCGCTCAGCGCGGCTGGGAAAGGATTGGCAATAAACTTTTCCGCCGTTAGCTGCGGGTTATGAAGATACCCGTCCGCCAGACCGTCGCCGCATAAATACAGATCGCCGGGAATGCCGGCCGGTACCGGCCGCCTGTTGTTGTCCAGAATATACACGGAATGGTTGGCAAGCGGGCGTCCGATCGGAACGGAAAGATCCGCAGGCCAGTCTTCCGGCACTTCAAACATGGTCGCATAGACGGAATCTTCCGTCGGCCCGTAGCAATT
>CAYRWC010000532.1:0-1635 GCA_964427795.1 uncultured Oscillospiraceae bacterium
TGTTGAAAACACCAGGCTTCATTCTTGCTTTTTATCATTCCATCGGTGCTGGTATCCGCAACGCAAAATTGAAGAACGCCAGAACAGTCATGCAGAAGCGTCTGTAATGATGATATACAATCGCATACCTTATTATAGAGGACAATGATACATCCCGTCGCCATTTCTGCCGATACAGCTTTTGTATTCATTGAACTCAGCGTTCTTTTAGCTCAACCAGATACCGTTTGAGCGCATCCTGCCAGGATGGCAGCCGAGCTAAACCGATCTGATCAAGACTGGCTTTTGAAAGACGCGAATTTTTCGGACGAACAGCCTTTGCGGGATATTGGTCTGAAGTAACCGGTTTTATCGTCATGGGCAGGCCGGCTTCCTTCATAATGGCACAGGCAAACTCATACCAGCTGCAGTAACCTTCGTTGGTGGCGTGATAAGTGCCATAATGATCTGTCGCAATCAGATCGGCAATGAGGATCGCTAAATCATAGGTATAGGTTGGCGAACCGATTTGGTCATTTACAACGGTCAACTCACTTTTTTCAGCACCTAAACGCAACATGGTCTTGATAAAATTCTTGCCGTTAACGCCAAACACCCAGGATATGCGAATAATAAAATACTGGTTCAGATAGGCTTTGACTTTTTCTTCACCCAGTAATTTGGTCAGGCCATATTGACTTTGGGGCGCTTTGGGCGCGTCTACTTCAAACGGCGTATCTCCCTCGCCGGAAAAAACATAATCTGTACTGATGTAAACCATCCGGGCATGAACATTCCGGCAGGCCTGCGCCACATGCTCTGTTCCCTTGACATTGACCGCGTAACAAAGCTCTTTCGCTTCTTCTGCGCGATCCACTGCGGTATAAGCCGCGCAGTGGATGACGTCGGTCGGAGCATAAGCTTTAATATATGATTCAGTCGCCTGAGCGTCGGTCAAGTCGAAATCGCCGATGTCCACGCCTTTACACTCGATACCGCGGGCAGTCAGTCGTTTGATGACATCATATCCCAGTTGCCCGTCATAACCCGTTACTAATACTCTCATATTCAACTTTCACCGCCTGTTTATTAGTTATCGATTACCGTACATATTTTGATAATATTGCTGATAATCGCCGCTGATAATATGTTCCCACCATGAACGATGGTCCAGAAACCAGCTGATGGTTTTCTTGATACCCGCCTCAAAACAGGTTTCCGACTGCCAGCCTAAATCGTTCTTGATTTTGGCAGGATCGATCGCATAGCGGCGATCATGACCCGGTCGGTCTGTAACATATTGAATCAATGATTCAGGCTTATGAAGCTCTTTCAAAATAACCTTAACAACTTCCAGATTGGTTCTTTCGTTATGGCCGCCGATATTATAGACTTCGCCTACCTTCCCCTTACGGATGATCAGGTCGATCGCCGAGCAGTGATCGGCTACATAAAGCCAATCGCGCACATTCTCCCCTTTGCCGTAAACCGGCAGGGATTCATCGGCCAAAGCCCGTGAGACCATTAAGGGGATCAATTTCTCCGGGAAATGGTAGGGGCCGTAATTATTCGAGCAGCGCGACACGGTGACCGGCAGCTGGAAGGTCCGGTAATAGGCGAGCACCAACAGATCAGCCGATGCTTTGGATGCAGAAT
>CAYRWC010000533.1:0-1629 GCA_964427795.1 uncultured Oscillospiraceae bacterium
GGCTGAACGCCGGCCGCAGCATTGGCGGTATGCCGGTCGGCGCTCAGCCGGGCGGCTTTTTCAGATTCATAAACCTGAATAGCATCCAAATCCTTCAACTGGTGTTCAAACCATTCCTTCAGGATACGGTCGATAAAATCCAGATTCGGATTAGCCAGTTTCGTCGTTTTCCTCAGGGCGATCTCAATGATGTCGAATTCAAATCCGTATTGTTCGATCCACCGGGATACAATCTCTTCATCATATTCCGTCATGGTTTTCCGCAGCTTGCGGCCGATTTTTTTACAGATTTTGCTGACTTTGTCATAAGCAATAAAATAACGGTTAAGATCATTAAACGTGACGATGCCGCGGCCGGACCAATTCTCGGCCACCTTGGCCATGTAGGCCTTACTGTCCAGCTTGTTGCGTCTGGCGCATTCCTGGAAGAGTGCGTAAATCACTTCCGGTTCAAAACCGTAGCGATCAAACCAGGAATCGATTTCGCCATACCATGACGGCGACATCAGGCCTTGAAAAAATGTCTTGGCAATATCGGCCATCAGTTTTTCCCTGACCGTAAATTTCTCTTGACTCTGCACGATTTCCAAAGGCGCCGAAGCGGTTTTCGGGCGGTAAGCGCGTTCGATTTCCGCAGCCTTTACATCCAGGATGTCCAAGCCGCGATCCTTGATGGCTATCAACTCAACAGCAGCCAATTCCATCAGCGCGGCCCTGACGGTCTCACCGTCTTCGCCCAGCCGTCTGGCCAGGTCTTGTTCTTGAATAGATCGGCCTGATCGAACCGTGAAGAGCAAAAGCAGGTAAATTTTTACCGCTAAACCGCTTAAACCGGTCATATATTCCATGATAAAAATATCCGGAATCAAGGTATCGGACAAGAGCAGTTTTCGGCTTTCATCAAGCTGCATGAAGCGGGCCTCCAGTTCATTTCACCAGGATATCATTATTTGAACCTATCGTACGGCGACGAAAGAACCCCGCCCTGCAACAGGGCGGGGTTCTATTATAGCATGCCGGGGCTGATTTGTGAGCGTCAATTTAACCGGATCAACAGGGCTTATTCGGCCGCTGCCAGGCGTTTGTACGTCGCCAGGCGTTCATGGGCGTCCGCTTCGGCTTTCTTGAAGATAACATCCACTTTTTCTTCCGGATACTTTTTATACAGAGCGGAATAGCGGACTTCAGTTTTCAGGAAAGCCGCAAAATCGCCGGTCGGTTCTTTGGAATCCAAAATGAACGGATTTTTGCCTTCAGCCTTCAGAGCCGGATTGAAGCGGTATTGATGCCAATAGCCGGCTTCGACCGCAACCTTCTCATGCTTCTGAGCGATGGTCAGACCGCCTTTTATACCATGGTTGATGCACGGGGCATAACAGATAACCAGCGAAGGGCCATTCCAGCTTTCAGCTTCGGCAAAAGCGCGCAGAGTCTGGATCTGGCTGGCGCCCATGGCGACCTGGGCTACATAAACATAGCCGTAGCTCATGGCGATCATGCCGAGATCCTTCTTCTTGATGGCCTTGCCGCCGGCGGCAAATTGCGCGATCGCGCCGGTTGGCGTCGATTTGGAGGCTTGGCCGCCGGTATTGGAATAAACTTCGGTGTCCAGAACCATGACGTTGATAT
>CAYRWC010000534.1:0-1626 GCA_964427795.1 uncultured Oscillospiraceae bacterium
TTCTTGATCATATCAGGACTGGCGCTGCCGGTTGTCGCTATGATCCGGCGCTTTAATAATCTGCTTTATTTTTTGATTCTGTGCCTGATCATCGATATACCGTTCCTGATCTTTTATCCTTCGGCGCTGAATGTCGTCATGCCTTCGCTGGCCGGCCTGATTATCTTACTGCCGGCCGGCATGATCCGGAAAATTGACAAAACACAGCCCGGCACGCATCTGCCCAGAGCTCCGCTGCAATTATTGGCGATACCTATCGTCTGCGTCAGCCTTTGGGCCGGCCAAATGCTGACGCCTGCCGATACCGGTGCCTGGCGTCAGCAGGACTGGATCAACCGGCTTGGCGACTGGAGCGATTTTTGGCAGAACCAAAGCAGTATCGGACGCGTTCGACAGCCTTTCGATCTGACGCCGGCCGGTTTCCCTTCTGTGGAAAAGCAATTGGGTGGACCTGTCTATCTGAGCGATCAGGTTTTTCTGCGGGTTTATGCCAATGAACCGGTTCTTCTGCGCGGCATGACCCGGGTCATTTATACCGGCCATTCTTGGCAGACCGGTTCGCAGGAGATTTACCGTTGGTCTAGTCCGCTCTGGCAGGCGATCAGGCAGCAGGTTTTCACCGCCAATCTGCCTGACGGTTCTGATGGCCGCGCTTTTCTGACAGCTTTCAGCAAAGAAATCCAAATCCAGGTCTTGCCGCAATCCGACCATCAAAATACGTTGTTCACCGTCGGAACCATCAATCACATCGGCTGGAATAAACAAACAGCCGTCCAACCCTATTTTACGCTGGATGGGGATATCTTTGTCTACGACGCCTTGGCCGGTGGTCTGGAGTACAGTCTGACAACCCGTGTTTATGAACGGCAGAACGAACGTTTCAGCCAATCCGTCAAACTTCTGGAAGCGTCGGATGAACGCAATGAAGATCCTTATTGGCCGGCGGTCTGCGGCCGCTACCTGGAACTGCCCGATTCATTGCCGGCCGTAATCGGTGAAACCGCCCGCTTGATTGCCGGTGATACCGCCGACCCTTATGAACAGGCTTGTTTGCTGCAAAAATATTTGAAAAATGAATTTACCTATTCTCTGCTGACCGATCTGCCGCCGGTGTCGACGGATTTTGTCGCGCACTTTCTGCAAACCAGAACCGGTTATTGTGTTCATTTCGCCACAGCGCTGGCTGTTATGGCCCGCACGCTGGGCATCCCGTCCCGTTATGTCGAAGGGTTTACCCTGACGCCGGGAACATCGGCCGGCGTTTATCTGGCTACAGGTCATACGGCGCATGCCTGGACAGAGCTTTACTTCCGCGGCATCGGCTGGCTGACCTTTGACCCGACGCCATCCGGTGAAACAGAACCCGATGATGATCCGAATAAACCAAGCGGCGGACCGGCCGCCCCGACCGCTGTCCCGACTCCTGCCGTTACTTTGCCGTTTGACGGCCATGAGGCAGTCACGGACGGCGACCGCTTAAAAAAACCGCTTATGATCCTGGCCGGTATGCTCTTCATTTTCACCTTCTTAGCCGTATTGATCCTGTTATTACATCAACACTTTATGCGGCAGATCAATCCGGACTATTACCGGCACCGTTTTCTGAACGTTGCCGATTGTTTGGAT
>CAYRWC010000535.1:0-1625 GCA_964427795.1 uncultured Oscillospiraceae bacterium
TGCTCAGTAAATTAATATTATCTAACTGGAGCGGAGATATAAAATGAAACCGGAACTGTTCAATTATGACATTTATCCGAAGGTCTTCCCCTGCGGTACCGATATTAAGATTACCGTTAAACCTCTCGGTGAGCATGCGGCATTTAAAAACAATCTCTATTCAGTTAAAATATGTCCTCTCGGCGAAGGTTTCCCGCAGGATTATCCCAACCGTCCGAATAACATATCGTATACCGCGGCTCCGGATTCAGAGGGGAATATAGTATTTACGCATAATTTCGCTTCCGAGCAGGAGTATTTTATACGCTTATACAAAGAAGGAGAGGTCAATCATTTCCTTCAGCTGTCTGTTTTTGCTGTTGCGTCGGATTTGTGTGGAAGATATCCCCTTATGGGTGATTTCCATATGCATACGTTCCGCAGTGACGGTAAGGAATCACCTGCAATAGTCGCCGCGAATTACAGGAAACACGGATACGATTTTCTTGTTGTAACGGATCACAAAAGGTATTATCCTTCTCTCGAAGCAATCGCGGCCTTCAAGGACGTAAAAACGGAATATACCATCATTCCCGGTGAGGAAGTTCATCTTCCTAAAATGCCGCCCTACCGTATCAATGACGTACATATTGTAAACGCCGGAGGCAACTACAGCGTAAACGCGCTTGTCGACAAAACTCAGTTTTCTGAGGTAGGCAGCTCTAATGAACTGCGTTCGATCGACGGGCAGTGCCCGGAACCGCTTACTTTTGACGAATACGCAGCGGAAGTCGAAGCCCTTATCCCCGAACTGAATATTCCCGATAATATAGAAGCATTCACCTACGCGTCATGTGTCTGGATCTTCAACCATATTAAAAAAGGAAACGGACTTGGCATATTTGCTCATCCCTATTGGATATCAAATGTTTATCAGGTGCCGGAGAGCTTTACCGATTTTATGATGGAACGCCGTCCGTTTGACGCATACGAAGTTCTCGGCGGCGAATCATATTTTGCCCAGAACGGCAACCAAACCGCGAGATTTTATGAAGACCGGGCAAAAGGCCGCATTACCCCGATTGTAGGCAGCACTGACAGCCACGGTTCCGTAAACAATGCCAATAAATACGTGGCGTCAACAATCGTTTTTTCACCTGAAAACACAAGAGAATCAATAATCTCATCGGTTAAAGATTACTATAGTGTTGCTGTTGACGGAATAAGCGCCGAAACCAGATATGTCGGTGATTTCCGCTTCGTTAAGTATGCCAATTTCCTTATGGAGAATTATTTCCCGCTTCATGACGATCTCTGTTATGAGGAAGGCCGTCTTATGAAAGATTATGTATGCGGCAGCAAAGACGCCGCGGAGCATCTCGCGTTTATATATGGCAGAGTCGGCAGCCTTCGCAGGAAGTATTTCGCTTTCTGATAAATAAATCCGTTCCTGATCCCGGGTTCGATTGGTCAGTGCCACATCGGCATGATGGACGAAAACCAGTGCACCCAGGTCAATCCTGCTTTGCGTAAAAGAGTCGATCACCAACTACGGCAGCATCCATTTCGGTATGCTGCTGGCTAAAGTCAAGAAAGAGATAAGGCACAAAAAATGATATTGAAAACCGAGCGGGTCCAATTATCCC
>CAYRWC010000536.1:0-1623 GCA_964427795.1 uncultured Oscillospiraceae bacterium
GCCGAATAAGATCCGAAACCGAATGGACACTCGTTTTGCGACCGCCTCGGCGGGCAAAGTGTTTGTCGCCGCGGCGATTTTACAGCTGATCGAGCAGAACCGGCTGCGGTTTGGCAGCACCATCGGCGAACTGCTCGATTATGATTGGCGGGCGATCGACCGCGGGATAACGGTCGAACAGCTACTGACGCATACCTCGGGCATTCCCGATTATTTCGACGAAAGTACGATGGCAGATTACGACGACCTGTGGCGCGATTTCCCAAACTACAAAATTCGCGCCTCGTCCGATCTTCTGCCGCTCTTTTTGGATAAACCGATGATGTATCCGCGCGGAGAACGCTTTCAATACAACAATACCGGATTTGTCGTTTTGGGATTGATCATCGAAAAAATAACAGGCGTTCTGTTTGATGAATATTTGCGGAAAAACTTGTTTGAACCGTGCGGCATGACGGATACCGGGTATTTTGAGCTGGACCGCTTGCCGGAGCGATGCGCGAACGCCTATATCCTGGACAAGCGGCGCGGCGGTTATTATACCAACATCTACAGCGTCGATGTCAAAGGCACGGGTGCGGGCGGCGCATTCACGACGGTTTGGGATGTCCAGAAATTCTGGAATGCCTTGCTCGGCCGTCGGCTGCTGTCGGAAGCCATGACCCGGACGATGCTTGCGCCGCATGCCGGCGACGGCCACGATCATTACGGATTCGGCATCTGGCTCGATGAAACCACGGCCGGCGGATATGCGCCGCATTTTGAAGGCTGTGATCCGGGTGTCGGCTTCATATCGGGCTATGATCCTGAAAACGGATTTTGCATTACCGTTGTCAGCAACTTCGGGCAAAATGTGTGGCAAGTGCGGCGGGATATCATCAAGACATTGAAATGATGAACGGCTGAAGCCGTTTTTCTTCTAATCGCCGGTTTTGTGGTGATTCTTAAATTCCATTATTTTTGCGATTTTGGGGCTTGACAAGGTTGTTCTCCGATGGTATGTTTGTGATGTGGTTAACTACTACACTAACTAACAAAAACAGTAAAGGAGGGCTCAACGTTGTCTTTTAATGACGAACGTCCGATTTTTCTCCAGATCGCTGAACAATTGGAGGAAGGCATCCTCTCCGGCGCTTATCCGGAGGAGAGCCGCATACCGTCGATAACGGAATATTCGCTGACTTATAAAATCAATCCCGCGACAGCTTTGAAAGGCATCAATCAGCTGGTGGATTCAGGATTATTGTATAAAAAGAGAGGTTTAGGCATGTTTGTATCAACGGGGGCTAAAGAGGTACTGAAATCTCGGCGCAACGATCTTTTTTACCGGGATTACATCAAAAAGCTGGTGCGGGAAGCCAGAAATTTAGGTTTGACGGCTGTTGAACTAGACGAAATGATAAAGCGAGGTTTTGAAGATGCCGATTGAGATTGAAAATGTAACCAAATATTTTGGCGATACCTGCGCGTTGAGCCATATGACGATGAAGCTGGAAGACAATAAAATATACGGCCTTCTGGGTAACAACGGCGCCGGCAAAACAACGTTGATGAATATCATAACCGGCGCCTTCTGGGTAACAACGGCGCCGGCAAAACAACGTTGATGAATATCATAACCGG
>CAYRWC010000537.1:0-1623 GCA_964427795.1 uncultured Oscillospiraceae bacterium
CAGACATAGCAGCCAGCGGCAGCGCATAAGGAACCAGGTTTCTTCATGAAGCTTATGCTGGCTGGCATGAAAATAGTGCTCCCAAAAGCTATAGGTTTCCCGATCTGCTAAAGCTGCAAAGCCGCTGTAAAACTCCTTTAAAAACGGTTTAACTTCGCCGCGTCTGGCATGGAGATACGGATGTGGGCTGTAATAAGATTGAGAGAAGGCCGTATTATTTAAGGTTAGATATTCTGTGTAATATTTTATAATATTGTCGGCCGTCGGCTCGTCAGGAGCAATCACTTCCTGCAGGACAAGATATGCGGCTCCTGTCATATCTCTCGCATTAAATATGCCGTGCGAATACCATTTGCCGCCCTTGGCGTAAATGCTGACCGGCCCGACATATTCTGTCCAGGGCGAGAATGAAGGAATCCACGTGCCATCTCCCATTGGCAGAACCTCTGAAACCGCCATGCTCTGTTTGAACGATTCCCGTATGTTTTCGCGCAACTCGGCAGATATGGCCGCATAACGATGAGAACGCTCCAGGTCGCATATAGCAAGCATTTCAGCCGCTCTGGATAATCCGATATAGGTTCCGGCATTGAGCATGAACGAATGGAAATGATCCTCCGGATCGGCAATTTTGCCGGAAATCATGCCATAGCCTTTACCGCCCTTCAATTCATCGCCCAAATTCTTCTCACGCCAGCCGATCAGATATTCACACGCTTTAACGATGCAATCTTTAACGGATTTTACCCAAGCATCATCTTTGGTCAGACGATAATGCTCGCCCATTGTCCATAAGGTGCTGCCGGTTTCCAGCATATAACCGCCAAAGTTTTGAATAAATCCATCTTCATGCTGTTTTTCAACGAAAAACTGTAATGCTCGGGCTGCCAAATCGTGCACGCCCATGGCGTCCAAAAATTGAATGCCCGGCGAGCTCTCCGATCCGATAGCCGTATAGACGCCAACAATCGGCACGACCGGACCATCCGGATTTTTGCCAAAATAACCGACATCCATATGAAGCAATCCGGCTTTAATCATTTCCTCGATTCTTTTTTCCGGCAAGGTAATCTGCGCGGCGCCTGACAATTCATGACGCCAGAATTTTTTTGCCTCCGCCAGTTTTACTTCATAATCCGTTTTTGCCAATTGTCCGGCGCGCTCCAGGCTCAGCGGCTGGTGCGGTATTTTAATGATATAAGTAATTTTCTGACCCGGAGCCAGTAAAACAACCATTTCATCCTGCGGCGCCGGTTTCCCGTCAACCGTCGTTATGGCACAGATTCGACTGGTTTCAGGGAAATAGGTGTAACCGGTTTTGCCATCATAAAGCATTTTGGGCGCCGTTTTATCATACTCACGCCAGGGTATCGGGTCCGGAAGCTTAACATAGCTGTACGCCGGCGCCCGGAGCGTATTCTCGGCTATAATCCGGATATACATGACGGTTTCTTCTTCGCGATGAAGCTCGCCGTCGAGGATTTCATCAACGTGCTTTTGTTGTTCCGGCGTAAACATATGGCCGGCGCCATAAGCATCAGCAGCATACATGTCGGTACCGCGCAGATGATCTTTATCCAGCTTGCTTTGTTCCAGAGTGGCAAAAAACTGCATATGATAAAC
>CAYRWC010000538.1:0-1616 GCA_964427795.1 uncultured Oscillospiraceae bacterium
CGAGGTCCGGCTGGATCGTCTTTGTGAAGAGATGTTTCGTGGGCTGGATAAGAACAGTGTTGATTTTATCGACAATTATGATGGAACGCAGCAGGAACCCTTACTTTTTCCGGCTTCTTTTCCGTCGATTCTGGTAAACAGCAACCAGGGCATCGCGGTTGGCATGGCCAGCAATATTTGTTCATTCAATCTGGCTGAAGTCTGCCGGGCTACAATAGCTTATATCCGGGATCCGTCTGTTGACTTGATGGATATCATGCCGGCGCCTGATTTTTCGACAGGAGCCGAGTTGATTTACAGCCCGCAGGACATGGATCAAATTTATCGTACCGGCCGGGGCAGCATCAAGCTGCGTGCGACTTATAAGGTCGACCGAAAGAACGGTTATATTGAAATTCTGGAAATACCTTACACAACGACAGCCGAAGCAATTATCGACGATATCACCGAGTTGGTCAAACAGGGCAAGATCAAGGATATCAATGATATCCGCGACGAGACAGATCTGAACGGTTTGCGGATTACCTTGGATTACCGCAAATCGGCCGATCCGGATGCCCTGATGCAAAAGCTCTTTCGTTTTACTTCACTGCAGACGACTTTTTCTTGCAACTTTAACGTCTTGATCAACGGTACGCCACGTGTCCTCGGCGTAAAAGCCTTACTGGGCGAGTGGCTTTCCTGGCGGCGTTCCTGTTTGCGCCGGGAAGTTGTTTTTGATCTGGAGAAGAAGCAGGATCGGCTTCATTTATTGCGCGGCTTGGAAATGATTCTTCTGGATATTGACAAAGCGGTTCGGATTATTCGGGAAACCGAGAAAGAAGCCGATGTTTTACCCAATCTAATGAAGGGTTTCAATCTGGATGTGATGCAGGCGGAATTTGTAGCCGATATCCGGCTGCGTCAGCTCAATCGCCAGTACATTTTACAGAGAGTTTCCGATATCAAAGCCCTGGAAGATGAAATTGCCGATCTCCAGGCCACGTTGGAACATCGGGAGCGCATCGATCAGATTATTATCAAGAACCTGGAAGCTATTATTAAAAAATACGGCCAGGAACGCCTGACCAAGCTGATTCATGAGACGGAGGTCGACGCTTTTGACGATCAGCAGTTGATTGAGGATTTCCGGCTGCGCCTGTTCCTGACCAGTCACGGTTATCTGAAAAAAATAGCGCTGACATCTTTACGTAGCGCCGGTGAATTAAAAACCAAGGAAGATGACGCGATTATTCAGGAAATCGAGGGGAAGAATAAGGCTGATCTGCTTCTTTTTTCCGACCGCGGTACGGTATATAAACTAAAATGCTTCGATATTAAAGATCATAAACCTTCGGATCTGGGCGAATATACGCCAAACTTGCTGGGCCTTGAGGAAGGCGAGCGCATCGTTTTTATTCATATCACCGACGATTATGCCGGCCAGCTGTTGATTGGTTTTGAAAATGGCAAATTTGCTAAGATACCTCTGCAGACTTATGAAACGAAAACTAATCGTAAGAAGCTCGTCAATGCTTACAGTACGGCCTCGCCTCTGGTCGCGTTGTTTTATCTGACGGCGGATGAGGATTTTGTCGTCTTCAGCAGCATCCGAAAAGCTTTGGTATTCAACAGCC
>CAYRWC010000539.1:0-1603 GCA_964427795.1 uncultured Oscillospiraceae bacterium
AATCTGGTACTGCCATTGCTCCGGCACTGTCCGGTCGCGCGGAATCGCGGCGGTTTCCTGCAATAATTCCTGTGGCGTGGCCTTGCGAAGATGCTCGTAAAACGATTGTCCGCCGTGTCCGTCGCGACAGCGCTGGTGGCGGTGGAGCAACTCGGCTACGGCCTCGGCTTCACCGCGTTCATGCTGGTGATGGTGGCGGCGGCCACTTCGGGGCGGTTCAAAACCACCCATTTCGCGATCATGACCGGCCTGTCGATTCTGGGTCTGATTCTGGCCGGGGCGATTTCCGGCTATGTCCAGAAACAGCTGGGATACCTGACCTTTTTCTGGTATGTGACCGTCTGCACGCTGCCGAGCTTCGTCGTCGCCGGGTGGGTCCGCAAGCTGTTTCCGCCCGCCTTCGGCCGCGCCGCCGCTCGTCGCCGACGAGTAACTCAGGAGGCATCCCGCTAAACAGCAGACAGTCAATGCGATGCGATTGATCCGGCAGAGAAAATCCAACTTCCCCGCATCGACGTCTTTACCATCGATGCTTTCAGAAAGAAGGTGCTTGCAATTCATAACCAATAGTGGTAATATAACAGCCATATCGGTTTTCGCTAAAAGGTAATGAATTTTTGTAAAACCAAAGAAAAAATGTTAAACTAGGGGGGATTAAAATGGCTATTAGGGATAATAATGGAAAAAGATTGCTATCTATTTTAGATGGCCTGAAGGCCGGACAACCAAATGAATCAACCAAGGCAGCCATCAAAAGGCTTTTCGCCGATGCAGAAGATAGACGTATAGGCGTCTATATCGGAGAAATTTTTTCGCTTGCCAATACGGTAACAAAGCAACTTTCTTCGATCCTCGACCATGAAGAAGTCCACCTAAAATGGATAGTTCCTGTTTATCAAGGACTTTCATCTCTTTCCGTTAATGGCAATACCAATGGATTCCATAATGCGTACACGGATGTCGCAAAAGCATATTTGGAAAGCGCTTCCTTCGAACTGGGGCGGCATTTCCCTGATCCTGATATTGATTCGGAGAAATTACAAGATATTTACGCTGAAATCTCTGGTCTGATCGATAAAATTGGGGATGATAATACCCTTGATGATAATCTGAGAAAATTTATTATTGATAAGTTGTTATCAATTCAAGACATTGTTGCGCATGCACAGTTAATGGATTACACTGCATTAGTGACCGCCACAGAATCGGCATTGGGCGGAATTTTGCTGAGAACAGGCAACTCTGAAGCGGTTAACCAACTCAAAGAAAAGAGTGCTTCTTTTGCTCAATACTTGGACTGGCTGGGACGACTTCTCGCATTAATTACTGCCGCTCAAATCGGCTATAAATGCATTGATAGCGGGATTGCTGGGTTGATAGTATAAGTGTTTTGTTTCACAGCTCTGCAAGAATCAGAAACCGAAAAAAATAACATCCCGGGCCCAGAACTCAGACACATTGTCGGCAAACAACGTGGGATCCAATGCAAAATTCGATATTTTGAGCACAAAAAATCCGAGTTGTGATATTTCACAGCTCGGACAAAAAGTTAAAATGGTACCCGGAGCGGGGATCGAACCCGCACGTCCTTGCGGACAACGGA
>CAYRWC010000540.1:0-1598 GCA_964427795.1 uncultured Oscillospiraceae bacterium
AAACAGAGCTCAATAAGCCGGTAGCTTCAGACAACGTAGGTTGTGGAAGCCGTCTTGCCGCCATGGCCGGTCCAATCGGTATGGAAGAAAGAACCACGCGGCTCGTCTGTCCGCTCATAAGTATGCGCGCCGAAGTAATCCCGCTGGGCCTGAAGGAGATTCGCCGGCAGACGGTCGCAGCGATAGCCGTCATAATAAGCCAGCGCGGCGCTGAACGCCGGCATGGGCACGCCGCCTTCGATTGCCCGGACCAGCGTCCGCCGCCAGCCGTTCTGGGCGTCGGCCAGACGCTCCTGGAAAAATGGCGCCAGCATCAGATTGGCCAGCTCAGGCTCATGCTGAAACGCTTCGCTGATTCTGTCCAGGAAAACCGAACGGATGATGCAGCCGCCGCGCCAAATCGCGGCAATGCCGGCATAATCCAGATCCCAGCCGTACTGGACGGCCGCGGCCCTGAGCAGAGCGTAGCCCTGGGCATAAGAGACGATTTTGGCCGCGTAAAGACCCTGCCGCAAATCGTCGACCAGTTCCTTGGTTTCCGGCCGGACCGCGCCGGACGGGCCTTTCAGGATGGCGGCGGCTGCTGTGCGCTCTTCTTTTTGAGCGGACAGGCTGCGCGCCATCACGGCTTCAGTAATTAGAGTCAAGGGAATGCCGCGGTCCAGAGCGGCACCCACCGTCCATTTGCCGGTTCCTTTTTGGCCGGCGGCGTCAAGGATTTTCTCAACCAGCGGCCGGCCGTCCTGATCGGCATATCCGAGTATATCGGTTGTGATGCCGATCAGATAGCTGTCCAGCTCGCTTTTATTCCATTCCGCAAAAATAGCCTGCATATCCGGTATGGAGACTCCGGAATGCTTCATCAGATGATAGGCCTCGCAGATCAGCTGCATATCGCCGTATTCGATGCCGTTGTGCACCATTTTGACAAAGTGCCCGGCTCCGTTGCCGCCGATCCAGCAGCAACAGGGCGTTCCGTCGTCGGCTTTGGCTGCGATGGCGGTAAACAGCGGCTCGATAACCGGCCATGCCGCGGCCGATCCGCCGGGCATGATGCTCGGACCGAGCAGCGCGCCTTCTTCGCCGCCGGAAACGCCGCTGCCGACATAAAGCAATCCGGCAGCTTCAACTTTAGCCACCCGGCGCATGGTATCTTCATAAAAAGAATTGCCGCCGTCGATAATGATATCGCCCGGCTCGAGCAGCGGGATCAGCTGGTCGACCAAATCATCGACCGGCCGGCCGGCTTTGATCATCATCATGACACGGCGCGGTTTCTTCAAACCGGCTGTCAGCTCAACCAAAGAATGTGTGCCGCGTATGCTTTTCCCAACGGCGCGGCCGGCAAGAAAATCGTCGACGCGCTGAACGCTGCGGTTAAAAACAGATACGGTAAAACCGTGATTAGCCATATTCAAGACCAGATTCTCACCCATGACGGCCAGACCGATCAAGCCGATATCAGACAGTTCCGCCGGTTTAGAAGATAAAGACATGATGATTTCCTCCTTGTGTGCAACCCATTACAAGCATTTGACATCATTTTACCGCATTCCCGGTCAAATTGCATCGTCTGTCTATTATTACCGGCCTAAATG
>CAYRWC010000541.1:0-1591 GCA_964427795.1 uncultured Oscillospiraceae bacterium
TTCATGTGCCGGACTCGTTTAATTTCGCCTATGATGTCGTCGACCGGCTGGCGGAGGCTGAACCGAACCGGCGGGCTATGCTCTGGTGCAATGAAGCGGGAGAGAAAATAACGTTCAGTTTTGCCGATTTTAAGCGGGAGAGCGACCGTTGTGCCGCGTTCTTTCTCAGTTTGGGCATTCGTAAAGGCGACAAGGTCATGCTGATTCTGAAACGGCATTACCAGTTCTGGTTTTCTATATTGGCTCTGCATAAGATCGGCGCGGTGGCTATTCCGGCCACCAACCAATTACTGGCCAAAGATTTGCTGTATCGGTTCAAAGCGGCCGATGTCGGCGCCATCGTCTGCACCGCCGACGGCAATGTCGCGGAAAATGTCGAACAGGCTGCGCTGGATTATGAACGGCCGCTTGCGAAAATCATCGTTCATCAGAAGCGGCCGGGCTGGCGGAGCTTCGAGGAAGGCCTTGATCAGGCTCAGCCCTTTATCCGGCCGGTCGGCGGCGCGGCGCCGTCGAATCGCGACATGATGCTGCTTTATTTTACGTCCGGCACGACAGGCATGCCGAAAATGGTGACGCATGATTTTGTGTATCCGATCGGCCATATACCGACTGCCCGTTATTGGCATAAAGTTGATCCGGACGGCCTGCACTTGACGGTATCCGAAACAGGATGGGCCAAATCGGTCTGGGGAAAACTATATGGCCAATGGCTGATGGAAGCCGGCATTTATGTTTTTGATTTCGACCGTTTTGATCCGGCGGTTCTTTTACAGCATATTCAGAATGACGGCATCACGACTTTTTGCGCGCCGCCGACTATATATCGCTTTTTAATCCAGGAAGATCTGACGAAATACGACCTGTCGCATATCCAGCACTGTACCATCGCCGGCGAAGCGCTGAATCCGGAAGTCTACGAACGGTTTCGCCAGGCCGCCGGCTTGGAGCTCAAAGAAGGCTATGGCCAGACCGAGATGACACTCGCGGTCGTCACTAATTACTGGATGGCGACCAAACCGGGTTCTATGGGCCGGCCGTCGCCGGTTTATCATATCGATCTGCTGGACGATCAGGACAAACCGGTTAAGCGCGGCCAATCCGGCGAAATTTGTGTCCGGACGGGCAGCGACAAGATACCGGGGATGTTTTGCGGTTATCACAAAGATCCGGCGTTGACGGCTCAGGTTTGGCATGATGGCATTTATCATACCGGCGACCTGGCCTGGCAGGATGAAGACGGCTATCTTTGGTTTGTCGGCCGGGCCGACGATATTATTAAAAGCTCCGGGTACAGGATCGGACCATTCGAGGTTGAAAGCGTACTGATGGAACATCCGGCCGTGCTGGAATGCGCCATAACCGGCGAACCGGATCCGATTCGCGGCCAGGTTGTCAAAGCGACCGTTGTGCTTGCCGCCGGCTGGCGGGCTTCGGACGATCTGCGGCATGAGCTGCAGAATTATGTTAAAACTCATACGGCTCCCTATAAATATCCGCGGGTTCTGGAATTTGTTGATGAATTGCCGAAAACCATCAGCGGCAAGATCCGCCGCGTGGCGATCAGACAGGCCGGTTCCAAGGATGTCCG
>CAYRWC010000542.1:0-1574 GCA_964427795.1 uncultured Oscillospiraceae bacterium
AATATGTTTTCATCAACGAGATCAGCAGGTCGTCGGATATTTGATCCAAGGTTTCATTTTTATAGGTATAAAACAAGGTCAGCAATTCATGAAGGGTCTCGGCGTAATCCTCCTGATTGATGTAGGCAGAATCATAGAAGGCTTCAATCAGCCGGACAACCGTCGCACCGCCGAATTCGATCCGGTCCAGGTCCTTAAGAGCAATCCGCCGCGTTTCTGCCAGTTCGGCCGCGTCTTTTGCGGTTAAGCGCAGTCCGTATGCGGCCGACTGATGATTGGTCTGCAAGATCTGTTCTGGTCCGGCCGTATCCGCCGGTAAACCGAAACGCAACAAAGACAAAAAATGATCGTCCATTTTAACCTCCCAGCATAATATGATTTTCATGATCAACCTATTGACAATGGCCATTAAATGTGCTACACTAATAAAAAATATAGATTAATTAAATTTGTGACGCAAATTTCAGTATAACGTTTGGCGAATTATTTGTCAACGTTTTTTGTTTTTATGAAAAAGACTACGCTGGATAAAATTTGGAATAGATCAGATTTTCCATACCAAAAGAACTCTTTCCTTGCGGCGGTCGGTTCGGCTATAATTAGGGTGTATCCATCTTTCCGCAATAAACAAAATGATCAGCAGAAGCAAAACGCATGAATCTGATCAGAAAAGGCAAGGGATTTATGATGAATAAAACACCGCTCTATCCTGTACGGACTCTGCACGATTTAAGAGATATGGTCAAGCAAAGCGCTCGTTTGTATGGCGACAAGACAGCCTTCCTGATCAAAGACGAAAAGGTGATCGCATTCCGGGGAGGTTCAAAAACTGCCGCGCCGGAAATTCAGACGGAGAAACAAGATACCGGGCCGGCGGCCGGCGGAAAAAAGAGTACGGAAAGAAATCAGCCTTATTTTCCGGTCAGTTACAAACAATACGATCAAGATGTCGACGCTTTTGGAACACGTCTGAAGCAGCTGGATCCGGCCGGCAACCGGGTGGCGATTCTGGCTGAAACCCGATATGAATGGTATGTTTCCTATATGGCGACCGTCAATGGCGCCGGACTGATTGTGCCGCTGGACAAAGAGCTGCCTCAGATGGAAATCGCCAGCCTGTTGAATCGTTCCAAAGCTACGGTGCTTATTTATTCCGGCAACAAGAAAAAGGATCTGGACGCCATACGTTCGGAGATTCCCAGCGTTCGCCATTTTGTCTGTATGGATCGGCCGGACGGGGGATCCGATCAGTTTTTTTGGACCTGGCTCGATGAAGGCCGGGCGGCTTTGGCCGCCGGCGACCGGTCTTTCATCGAGGCGCCGATCGATACCGAGGGCATGAGCATTCTCCTGTTTACATCAGGAACAACAGCTAAATCAAAGGCCGTCATGCTATCACACCGCAACATTTGCGTCAATCTGATGGCCATGTGCCAGATGGTCTATATCGGCGAAGGCGATGTATTCCTGTCTGTGCTGCCGCTTCATCATACCTACGAATGCACCTGCGGATTTTTATGTCCCCTGTACCGGGGGTGTACGATCGCGCTTTGCGAAGGCCTGCGTTATATTAC
>CAYRWC010000543.1:0-1572 GCA_964427795.1 uncultured Oscillospiraceae bacterium
CGAGCGGCACTGATCGGCCGGACGAGGCGACGCGACGATGACGATGACGATGCGGCTGTCGCAGAACCGGCGTTTATGGAGCCGTTTTGGCTGCCGGAATTGCCAGACCCGGAACTGACGCCGGAACTGCTGCCTGTGCCGGAGCTGGATGCCGCAGAGCCGGTCGCGGTTAAATCATAAGTTTGGGTCACCGAGCCAATACTGACTGAACCGCTTTCCGTCACGCCAACCGTTAAATTGCCGAATTCGACGCTGGTTTCTTTGTATGTAACTTCCGGGGTTTTTCCGGCGGCATTCACCTGACCGGCCACAATACCGGCTGCGCTCAAGGCAACAGCACAGACGCATAAAACGATTACTATTTTTCCGGTTTTTTTAATGCTCTTCATGTACACCCTCCACGATTAGCTCAGGACTGCCCGATAAAACTGACCTCACCGGTCAGGCCGCCTGACAAAGCCGATACATCACCTTCGATAAGAACGGTCACGGCATAGTTGACATCCGAAGCGCTGACTGCGCCGGAAGTTGTCGTGATCGCGGCTACTTTTCCTGTATACAGTTGACGGCTGACCGATGAAAACAAAACGTCGGCTTCGTCTCCGACTTTTATGCCGGCTATATCGGTTTGATCGACAGTAACCTGGATGGTTACCGCGTTGCTGTTCGCGTAAACGGCAACGACGGTTGACGCGGATAGTATATCGTCCGCCTCATAACCGACAGATTCCAGAACGCCGGCATACCGCGCATCCAGTGTTCCGTCGCCCAATTCCGATTCGAAAGCGGCCAGATCGGCTTCCTGATCGGCTAAATTTTGCCGGCCGGCGGCCAGAGTTTGTTCCAGATCCTGTACCGCTATATCATAGATCGTCTGGGCATTCGCGGCAGTCAGTAAAGCTTCCTGGTATTGTTGTTCGGCTGCCGGCGCTTTGCTCTTTTCATCCAGCTGCGCTTGTTGATAACGGATCTGCAAGGATTCTATATTATCCTGAGCCTGGCTCAATGCTTGTTCCAGCCGGTTGAGCTCTTGATTCATGGCGGTTATTGATCCGTCGAGGGCGGCGCAGGCGCTTTCGGACGTCTTTACGGCTTGCTGTGCCTGGTCGGCGGCAGTCTTAGCCGCTTGATATTGTTTATCCGATTCTGCCCAAGCCGCCGACTTCGATTGAGCGTCAGCCTGAGCTTCGGCAGCCAGGCCGGCGTACAGCGCGCCTGCCGAAGCTAGGCCGCCGTTTTTTGCCGCGTAGGCCAGAACATAGTCATAGACCGCCTGGGCTTTATCGGCATCGGTTTTGGCATCGGCATTTATTTTCTGGGCTTGCGCCAACTTTCCTTGTTTCTCCTGCAGATCGTTCTGCAGTTGAAGTAAGGCTTGACCGGCCGCGGTTTTCTCTGCTTCCGCGGCGGAAATCTTGTTTTCTTGTTCTGTTATCAGCGTCGGATTATCCGCCAGAATATCCTGGGCTTCGTCAACGGATTCCCGGGCTTTGGCCGAGGCTGCAGCCAGATCCTTCAGCGTCTGGTCATAGACCGCTTTAGCCGTCGCTCCCAGTGCCTGATTGGTTTCCA
>CAYRWC010000544.1:0-1557 GCA_964427795.1 uncultured Oscillospiraceae bacterium
ATCTTTTAAAAAGGCTATAGTTGTTTACAGATGAATATACGGTATCATGATAAGGAGTTTACTTGAAGTGTTTAGCGTACTTATTGTTGACGATGAAGCCGCAATTGTTGAAAACATTCAAAACTCAATTTCATGGAAAGAATTTGGTTTCAGTATCATTGAAACCGCCGGTAATGGCATCGAAGCCCTAAATTGTATAGAAAAACAGAAATTTGATTTGATGATCCTTGACATTCGAATGCCCGGAATGAATGGCCTTGAACTATTAAGAATCATACATCAGCGCTATCCGGTAATGAGTTGTATCATTGTTTCCGCTTATGATGAATTTGAATATGCCCAGGAAGCTCTCCGTCTGGGTGCTGAAAATTATTTGCTTAAGCCGATTAATACAACGGAGTTATCGACAACAGTTAAAGAAACCATCGGTTCTTTATATTTACCGGGAGGCAGAAAACCGCAGCCAATAGAAGAAGGTTGCGCTTATAAAGAGACCATCTTGTCGAGCTGGGTTACCAATAAATTGCAAGGTGTTGAGCTTAGTGAAAGAGCTAATACGGCCGGCATTAATATATTCTTGCGTCGGTATAGAGTGATATGCATAAAAAGCATTAATGGTAATCCGCAATTCAGGAGCGTTGTCAAAATAATTGGCGAAACATTAGCGATCAATTTCGAATGTTACAGCTTCATGATCTCTAATGCTATTTGCGTTATTATCATTGGCGGTCATGAAATTGACGCGAATAGACTGAGTGCGTGTGTGCAGACTGTTATTGATGACAACTTAGCCTCCCTTATGATTTTTTGTACGGTTGGTGTTGAATCGGACGGTTGCACCGAAGTTCCCGCGAGTTATCTGTCCGCATATAATCTTTTGAATTTTAATATGCTGTTTCCTAAAAATACTGTCGTCTTTTCCGACCGGCTTAAGGGGATTACTGCCAATATCCCGCAAATCGATTATAATACGCTTTACTGGTTGATTTGCGAATCAACTGAAGAGGAGATGCTGGTAAAAACCAGGGAAATGGCGGAGAATCTGCTTAGCTTTGCTAATGATTCGACAGAAATGGTAAAAGCTCTGGTGATCGATTTGTTGTTGCATATTGTACAGGAAACCAAAAAGAATCTGCCGCCCAGCAGGGAGTTGCCAAGCTCCATGCAGTCCCTGTTTGGTCAGCTTGATCAAATCGATATACGCAGCGAACTGATTGACTGGATCTGTAACGTCATGCATGATGCCCGAAGCATTATACATCGGGAGCAGGAAAATATCAGTCCGGTCATTCAGCGGGTGATCAACCAGATTCAGGATCACTATATGCTATCCTTGTCCATAAAAACCATATCCACTCAAATAGGTATCAACGCCTCTTATCTGGGATATTTGTTCAAAAAGGAGACCGGTTTATATTTTTCTGATTATCTCAACAGAGTTCGTATGCTGGCCAGTGAGAGAATGCTGTTGCAAACGGAGTTAGGTATCAAAGAGATAGCTTTGAAAGCCGGCTATTCCGATGTCAGTTATTTCAGTCAGATTTTTCAGAAACAACA
>CAYRWC010000545.1:0-1555 GCA_964427795.1 uncultured Oscillospiraceae bacterium
GCCGTCGCCGCCGGGCATTTGGCCATTGAATTCGCCGCTTGGCCTGGACTGGCCGTCGCCGCCGGGCATTTGGCCATTGAATTCGCCGCTTGGCCTGGACTGGCCGCCATTCGGACGCCGGCCGGCGTTATCACCGGCGGACTCGCCGCTTACCGTTTCATTGCCGCCGTTCGAACCGATATTTGTTTCCTGAACCAGTGCCAGCGTGATATCATTGCCGTTAATTTCGGTAATCTGTCCGATCATTAAAGTCTGGTTTTCTCCGACAGATATCGATGTTGTTGCCGCCGTGTTGGAACAAGCGCTTAAAAGCAGCAGGCATGACAGTAAACAGACGATTATCTTTTTCATATGTTTCCCTCCGGTTTCCGGATTGTCGGCGGCCGATCTGCAGATCATGCCGCAAAGATCCGGGCATCATGTTAAATATCGCTCAACGCCTGAACAGGAATCAATTTAGACGCTTTGATTGCCGGGTAAAAACCAAACGCCGTGCCTGTAACGATGGCAAAACAGACGGCCAGAACCGCGCCGGCAATCGACAGTTCGACCCGCACAGACAATAATTCGATAATCGGCGTTATCAGAACGCTGACCGCCACGCCCAGTATTCCGCCAAGAATGCTGATAAAACAGGCTTCGAAAAGAAACTCCAGCAAAATATCCCGTTTGCGGCAGCCGATAGACTTTAATATGCCGATTTCTTTCGTTCTTTCTTTAACCGATACAAAAAGCACATTCATGATGCCGATTCCGCCGACGATAAATACGATGGCGGCCATCGCAAACAAGAGCAGCGTCAGCGTATTGTTGGATGCCGCGGCCGCCGCCATTTTGCTGCCGGCATCCGAAATCGTAAATTCGGCATTGGGATAGCTATCGGCCAAGGTTTGTTTGATATTGGCAATAACGGAAGACACGCCGTTAACATCGGCGGCGATTACTGTGATGGTCGGGCTGACGCTGGTTCCGGCAATATACTTGATCCCCGTCGAGTAAGGAATGAAAATCGCCTCGTCGGGGCTGATACCTGACGTTATATCGCCCATACTCTGTAAAACGCCGTTGACGACATAAGGCCGACTGTCAATATAAATCAGGCTGTCATATGCTTCGGCAGCGCTGCCGAATATCTCTTCAGCTATTGAAGCGCCGAGAACGCAGATTTTTTCCGCGTTTTCTTCATTGCCGTCGGTTATGAAATCTCCGGCGGCCAGGTTCAGATTACTCATGCCGGCATATTCGCTTTTCACGCCGGCTATCGTATAAGTCGTTTCTTCCTCCAGATCGCCGCCGTCAACCGCGGCGCGGGTCGTATAAGAGATAGACGCCTGAGCCAGACCCGGAACAAAGACTTCCAGATCCTCGACATCATCTTCCGACAGCGTGATCCGTTCAAAATTGATCCGGCTGTCGGCGTTGGAATTACCCCCGCCAAAGATAAACCGGTCCATGGCATTGCCTTGCTGCATGGCTCCCGGCGTGTTGTCCGTGCTACCGTTTGAGCCGCTGTTCGCGCCGCCGTTTGAGCCGCTGCTTGAGCCGCTGTTCGCGC
>CAYRWC010000546.1:0-1546 GCA_964427795.1 uncultured Oscillospiraceae bacterium
GTCTGCCCCGAAAATATCGTAAAGGCTGCCGGAGACAGTCAGTTCCGGCAGGCGGCCGAGCATTCTTTCACCATCCGTCAGATAAGCCATCTGAACCGGCGACGCATAATGTCCGTCGCTGGTAAAGTCGCCGCCGGAGGCAATCACGACATAAACGGCGGGTTCGCCGTTCAGCAATTCCTTTAAGGAATGTCCGCTGCTGGCGATATTCAGCTGCCGACTGTCCAGAGTCGGGACGTCGTCGTAAGCTCCGCCGGCGCTGGCGGTCGGCAGCCAGCCGAAATCGGCGGCGTTCTTTTTGTCGGCATAGGGATGGCGGATCACGCCATGATCGATCAGCGTCATTTGGTCATCAGGCAGAACCGTACCCTCCAGATCGAAAAATGTTTCTCCGATCGCTTCAGGCGTGGTGTTGCGATACAGGCTGAACCGGTCGCTGAAGACCGGCAAGCCGACCTTGTCGGTAAATAATGAAGCTTTGCGGCCGATTTTCTTGCCGGAGAGCTCTTCTTGCAATTTACGGAGTATTTCGCTTTGTTCAATAACAATCAGCGGCTTTTCCTGCGCCGGCTTTTCCAGGCGGTTATCATAGGCCGCCAGCATATGGTCGGCAAAGGCAAGGAAATTTTCCTTTTCGAAACGGCGGATGACCGTCACGAGAAAGGAATCAAAAACATTGGCGGAATCGATGTGCTTAACCAGAAGGACAATGACGGTGAACCAGTCCAGCTGATGGAGATCCGTTCCCGAATCGTTAGTCAGGCGTATTTCTGTTTCGATCAGATTGATTTTGTTGCTTAAAATCAGCTTGGGATAACGGTCGCGGCAGATGTACAGGCATTCCGCCAATTCGCGGGTCAGGGTTTCCACATCCTTGGTTTCTTCGCGCCGGTCCTCGAACCGTTTCAGGCCGATAGCCGGTTGGTAGGGATAGGGCGCGCGCTCGGCCAGATTGGCTTCGGCCTCCTTCCAGGTATCTTCCGTCGGCAGGCCGAGGGTGCCGGCTACACCGATAAAGCCGTCCCGATAATAACGGCAGCCGGATTTGGTTATATTCTTTTTACGAATCGAATCAATCTCCCAGCGGGTGATGTTTAAAGCCGTTTCACGGACTGTTTCCTGATACAGCTCTTTCATAAACGATGCCTCCTTCTGCCTATTGCACCTGAATGCCGTTGGCGCGGATATAGGCGCCGCCGAAACCGACACGCAGCGGGTACTGCTCCATTTTGCCGCAGCCGCCGGTCGGGAAAGACAAGTAGACCACCTCGTCGGATATACCGTCGATTTCGTGAAGAGTCTGCATGACATTGCCGCTAATAACCGAAATTTCAACCGGTTCGGCGACTTTGCCGTCCCGGATCATGTAAGCCCGGCTGGGGGCGATCGTAAAAGTCGTCATACCTGAGCCGTGCTTCAGATTTTCGATCAATATACCCTTCGGGGTATCGGCGATCAGCTGTTCCTGCGTCATATTCCCGCCGCCGATATAGGTGGTGGTCATCCGGACGATCGGCTCAAATTCGAAATTGACGGCGCGGGCGTT
>CAYRWC010000547.1:0-210 GCA_964427795.1 uncultured Oscillospiraceae bacterium
GGAATCCGAAAACAGGGATGTACCTGTTATCGTTATCACACATTCAGATAATCACGAGATGAAGGTAGAGGCATTGAAATATTTCGCAAACGATTATATCATCAAGCCATACCAGGTAAAAAGGCTCGAAGGCTCAATAAGGAGCCTTGTACGTGTCGTCAGGGATTTCCATTACGATACGCAGCAAATCGAAGATATCCGAATGAGTTT
>CAYRWC010000547.1:220-1544 GCA_964427795.1 uncultured Oscillospiraceae bacterium
ATAAATTAATAGAACGTGAAATCAAGTTTTCAAAGCGCACACAAAGTCCGCTTTCGTTAATTTTAATTACTACGCTGCAGATACAAAATCGCATCGGCATCGGAAACCAGATTACAACCGACAATAAAACCGTCATTTTTGCCATAGCGGCGCAAAAAGCAAAGGAAGTACTGCGCGCAACCGATACAATCGTCATCAATCATAACAGGGACATCATTATCGTGCTTCCCTGTACGGATGAATCCGGCGTAAGGCAGGTATGCGCCAAAATCACTTCTGAAATGGAGCCTGAATTTGAAAAAATAAAAGCCAACCAAAATGAGTGCATCTATCCGGTATATGTTACGTTCCCCACTGATGGCGACAGCTTTCAAATGCTGATGCAAACCGCCTTCAAGAAGGTTTCCAGCAAGGAAAGGCTGGAGAAGATCGTTTCCATACACACTGACACAAGAAAATATGCAGACATGACCTATAACCGGTACCAGAAGTGGTTTTGATAGCGCTTTTGAGGGCACTTCTGATGGTTCTTTTTTATGTGTAAATTTCAAGCTAAAGCCCGCTTCCGGATCAACGGGCTTATAGAACCATTGTGGGCTACAGCCCACAACCCAATGAATGTACTTATTGCCACGAATGTGAAACTATTTTCTTGTTTTTATAGCAATTTCGCAGCAATAAGCTACTACCCTCCTGATAGCTGTTTCATAACAGGCCATGCCAGCTCAGGATAAAACTGATGCCCCAGGTCGCCTGTCAAAAGCCTGCATTTATCCGACACACCCGCCGCCGTATATATTTGCCTTATGGTTTCGAAAGCCTTCTCTACTCCGTGAATGGGGAATATCGGATCCTGCCGCCCCGCAACTACAATCAAGGGACGCGGCGCAATCATGCATGCCAGATCGGCCATATCAAAGTACTTTAGAATGCCCGGGATATACTGATCCATGCAATGGTAAATCGTTCCTATGGAATCAAAATATGTGCAGACCGAGCATGAAGGCATGGACACGCCGATTCTTTCGTCAAGGCATGAGGCGTAATATGTCGTCGTACCTCCGCCGGAATTCCCCATACAACAAATTCTCGACGTATCCAATTCATCAAAGCTGCTTAGCGCATCTATAGCCCTTGATACATCCCACGTGCGTTCACCCACCATTGTCCTTCCAAGCAGTAATGCTCCCACTGTTCCCTGATGGCACGTATGCACGGGCGGTTTATTGCTGTCCTTGCGCTCGCCGAAGCAGCGCTGTTCAAGAACCAATGCGGCATATCCGTTATTTACCGCCTGTATTGCGAAATCACGGCCGCCGCTAAT
>CAYRWC010000548.1:0-1543 GCA_964427795.1 uncultured Oscillospiraceae bacterium
GACATATTCCCTCGTTTTTGTTTTATTGTAACACAGGCCAATCAATGATCTGGCCCTGAATCGAAAGTCATTATTTTGGAGACAAAAGTCACAATATGGTCACTTGACCGATTGCATCCATTTTTCATGTGTGCTATAGTTTATATACTCATTTAATGAATATACGGAGATTGAATAAAATGCCGCGCCAACAGGCTCCACTATCTTTGGAATTCATCATGCTGGGCTTTATCAAGCAGGCCCCGATCCATGGATACGACCTTTACAAGAGGCTGACTGAGTTTGATGCGATTGCGCATGTGTGGAGCATCAAACAAAGTCAGTTATATGCTTTGCTGGATCGGCTTGAAGAAGATGAATTGATTCGTTCGGTGATCATCCCGGGGGATTCGCGCCCGAATCGCAAGGAATACCATCTTACCCCGGCAGGGGAGCAACGATTCGCTGAGTGGTTGGAAAAACCTGTCAGCCACAGCCGAGACATTCGTATCGAATTTTTGGCGAAGCTCTATTTTGCTCTGCCGGCTGGTTCTGCTGTGGCGCTTGACCTGCTCGCGGCTCAAGAAGAGGTTTGCCTGGGCTGGCTTCATCAAAGTCAGCGGTCGGCAGAAAGCGCACCCGCGGCTTCCACTTATGGGAAAATGGTTTTTGATTACCGGATCGGGCAGATTCAGGCAACACTTTCTTGGATTCGGGCTACACGGGCAGAAATTCAAAGCGGTAAGAAATAGAAATTACCTTGAGAACATTGAGATAACTTTTCATGGATATCCCTTACTCGCCACAGATTGCCGGTCAAAAAGCAGATGCTCCGCAGGGGAAAAAGGCTGGGCAAAAGGCACGTTTCAACAACATGGAAATGCCGTTTTATTTTCTGTCTTTGCCCATGCTGCTTTTCTTTTTGCTTCCGATTCTGGCGATTTTCATTAAGACCCCCTTTGATTCACTGTTGAGTAATTTACGCGAAGAAAATGCTGCCAAGGCGATTGGATTAAGCCTGTTCACGGCCTTTACGACGACTGCAATTACGGTTGTTTTTGGAACGCCGGTTGCCTATTTGCTTTCACAAAAGAAGTCCCGTATCTACCGTGTAGTCGATACCCTGGTGGATTTGCCGACTGTGTTGCCCCCGGCAGTGGCTGGAGTGGCCCTGTTGATGGCTTTTGGCCGTAAGGGTATTTTTGCCAGCTGGTTAACCCAGTATGGGATCAGCATCCCTTTTACGACGATAGCTGTCATTATGGCGCAAACCTTCATTGCTGCGCCGCTGTTCATCAAATCGGCCATGATCAGTTTTTCGGGCATCGAAAAGGAGTTGAAGCAAGCTGCTGCTCTGGATGGCGCCAATCGCTGGCAGATCTTTCGCTATATTGTTCTCCCGCTCTCCTGGATGGGGATGCTTAGCGGGTGTGTCATGACCTGGGCTCGTGCCTTGGGGGAGTTTGGAGCTACGATCATCTTTGCAGGTAGCTTCCCCGGCCGAACCCAGACCATGCCCCTTGCCATCTACATCGGGTTTGAAATCGAATTAAATGTAGCATTG
>CAYRWC010000549.1:0-1532 GCA_964427795.1 uncultured Oscillospiraceae bacterium
GGAGAAAGCGGGTATAATCGCCGGGATATCGGTTGTTCAGGCGCGATATGGCTTGAACGGCCGTCTGCAGCAAATCGTCGTCCGTGGGCATGACCTGGTTCGGAGCATCTTTAAAGTCGCCCAATATGGCGAAATAGAGATTATTTTGTTGATTGGCCAGGTAATGTTTTTCCAGGCGGTCGACAAAACTGCCGACCTGGGCGGAAGAACCCCAGATAACCGGCATGACGACAATGGTCCGGCAGTCGTCAGGGATCGATTCGGAAAAATCCATGGCCAATTGCGGCTGCGGCCGCCAGATTTTCGCGCTGATATCCTGCATCAGCCGGCTGCTGATGTTGATAGCCGGGATCAGCATGGCCAGTGCAATCAGGATGAGCGATGCCGTTCCGCCTTTAATTGCCGGCTGCAAGAAGGGCAAAAACGCTGCAAGAATACCGCCTGTGAGCAGAAAGATGCCCAGGTAGTAAAAGACCGTAGAGTAAAATTTAATATGGTTATATCGGGTAAAGCGCTCTTTTAGCTTGGTTCGGCCGGCCAGACTGGCGGTAAACCAGACCAATCCCTGACCGACCAGATAAGAACCGATATGTTCCGGCGCCGGAATATCGATTCCGACAGGCGGCGAATGGGCTGCCTCCAGGGCTTTGGCCGCGACTTCCCCTTCGGAAAGATGCTGGCGGCGCGCCAGCTTTTCGACGGTGACCCGGTAAAGGCTGCGTGTTTGTCCGTTCATTTTCGGGTATATGCCCGCCGGATCTTCAGCCAGAAGTTTATCCAGCTGAGAGGCTTGCTGAAGCTCTTCATTCCAATCGATATCGCTGACGGCTTTCAAACTGTTGACCAGAGCCCGGATCGTCGCTTCAGCCGCCGCTTCGAATTGTTCTTCCTGACTGATTGTTTCTTTAAATAAATGTGAATAAACAGCCCGGTCGATATTCAGCGCCTCGGCTATCCAATCGGCTATGACCGATTCATGAACCGACATGCTTTTCATCCGATAATAAAAGTGCGAGATAAAAACTTTGTCATTTAAACAAGTCAGGCCGCTTTCTTTCTTTAATAAACCGGCCATGTCGTCATAGTTTTGGCCGATCCTGGGGGACATCCGGTTAACGACCCGGTCGGCAAACCGTTTTACCCGGATAATTTCGATGACCTGTCTGGATTCATCGATCATTTTTTCCATCAGGCAGATCACCAGCATTTCCGGCAAGGACCATAATTCTCGGGCGAACAGAGGTTTGACAGCCTGATATTGCTCCAGCATGTCCAGAACGATCTTTTCATTGATATGGTAGCCGCTGCAGCCGACAATCTCCCGGGCAAGCATATAAACACGCGGGCAGCTGTACCCGGAATCCTGAGACAAAACAGGCATTTTGCGGAATTTCCGTAAATTACCGTATTCTTGAAGTTTCATATGTTCTTTATAAAACAGGTTGTAATTGTCAAAAAACCATTGCGACGCCGGAACCAGGCCGATAATACCTGCCGGCGTATGGCTGAGCCGCCGGCGCAAATGCTGCAGG
>CAYRWC010000550.1:0-1525 GCA_964427795.1 uncultured Oscillospiraceae bacterium
AATTCGCGAAGATTCTCAAAACCCGGTATACCCTGGGGAAAACGAATGATTTTTTCCGGCGCCACATCAAGCCGGCCAAATAATGCGGTCTGTATTTGCATACTCACAATCCTCCGATATGTGTAATTAATTCAGAAAATCCATCAGCGAAGGCATGAGCACCTGCGAACCGACAGACAGGGCGGCATTGTATATGGATTCTGCCATTTTGAAATTCATGATCACTTCGCTGGGATCGATATCTTCGATCCCGGAGCGGACGGTTTCATAATTCAATTCATCCGACTCGTAACGGTTGGCCACCAGCTCCAGCCGGTTGCTGCGGCCGCCGACATCGGCGACGAGAGCCAGAATGTCGTTCTGTTTCTCTTTAAAACGCTGGCCGATAGCGGCAATATCCTCGCTGCTGCCATCCGATTGCAGAAGATTATAAAAATCGTCCAGCATCTTGATCAGATTATCATCGCCGGCGCCCATGACTTCAGCTCCGGAAAAGGTCACCGACATGTCCAGGCCGCGGCCGATCTCAAATGAAACCTGCTCGCCGTTCATTTGATCGATCTTTGCCTTGTCGGCGGGGTCTGCCGGATCCAGATCGGCCAGATCGACACTGCCCTGATAGAGAACCTTGCCGCCCGATTCAACGAACGGAGCGCTGCTGATGTTATATCCGCCGAAGAGATATTTATCGCCATATGTCGAATTGGCCGTCTGAATGACATGTTCCCGCAGCTGCTTGATATAGGCGGCGATCGAAGCCTTCTCATCGGCCGCCTGCGTGCCGGTCGCCGCCTGCATGGCGCTCTCATAAGCCGATTTGACAGACTCGTTGAGATCCATGGCCGCCGTTTCCACTTCGGTCAGCCAGGATTGGGCGTCGTCGACATTTTCTTGATATTGAGCCAGATCGCGCAGTTTGCTGCGGATATCCATGCTGCTGATGACGCCGATCGGGTCGTCGGACAATCGGGTTATTTTCTGATAAGACGACAACTGCGATTCATACCGGTTCATCGATTTCATGTTCTTATTCAAATTAGTCAGGTAATTGCTGATCAGCATATTGTTCGTTACGCGCATGGTTTTCCCCCCTAAGGAACTTGGCGGCGAATTATCGGCCGACAACGCCTGTTTTATTGATCAGGACATCCAGATACTCGTCAACCGTGGTGATGATTCGGGCCGCGGCGGAATAACTGTGCTGCCATTTAATCAGATTGGTCATCTCTTCATCCAAAGAAACGCCGGATAAAGCCTGACGCTGCTGGTCGATGCTGTCGACCAGAACCGTTTCGCTGGAAAGCATCTTGTTCGTATGGGAAGTCTCGACGGCGATCGATCCGACAAAGCTTTTAAGAAAACTGTTGAAACTGCCGACCGTGTTCAAATCGGTCTTGTTAAACAGATCGATCAGGGATTGAATATTTTCTTTATTGCCGTTATTGATCTTGGCGGCATCGACTTGTGTCGATGAAGCGGCAATCTGATAGACATCATTTTTGATGGCGTCGTCGACGGTAAAATC
>CAYRWC010000551.1:0-1516 GCA_964427795.1 uncultured Oscillospiraceae bacterium
ATCCTCGCTAAGTGTCTAATCATCGATCGACGGCCGATACATCGCGAAAAAATAAAACTTCGCGAACAGCGACCCATTCGCAAAGTTTCAAAAGACTATGCGGCAGCCCTGACGGCCGCAAAACAGACTCCGCGCGAATCCGGAATCTGTTTTGCGGACGAGCCGGTTGTTATCCGGCAGTCAGGACGGATTAGAAGGTTCAACGGCACCGATGGTCAGATCGCTGCAGATGCGGCCGTTGATCAGATGCTCGGCAACAACCCGGCGCGCTTTAGCCGCGTCCATTTTCACATAGGTTGTTTTGTCGCCGTTCTCCTCGATCACTTCGACAATCGGTTCGAGACGGCAAACGCCGATGCAGCCGGTCATGGTAACCGTAACATCGTGTACGCTGCGGACGCGCAATTCTTCAACCAGGGCATTCATGACAGGTCGGGCGCCTGCGGCAATACCACAGGTGGCCATGCCGACAACAACCTTACGGCCGCCTTCGCTGCGCGCCGATAAGTCTGCTTTGGCCTTCTGTCGAATGGCATCAAGCTCTGCTAATGATTTCATGTAGGACACCTCCGAAAATATACTCTTGCTGTTCAGCAATATATTGACCTAACCAAGTTAAGACAGACGGTTCATTCAGGGGCACACCATCCATTTGTTTTCTGATTTCCGCCAGATCAAGTTCAAAACGGCGTTCAGGAGCCGTAAAAACCAGATCATAATCAATGGACGGATCTGACTGGATCAGCGTGGTAAATGTTTCGCTGACATTGCCGAGCGGCAGGCGATCTATGCTTGACAATCCCAACGTGGCTTCGACGGTCGTCCCCTTGCCGACCTCCGAGTGCAGCTCAAGATATCCGCCGGTTATTTCACACTGCTCTTTAAACAGCGGGATTCCTAAACCAACCGACCTTGTCTTGCGGGTTGTAAAAAATGGATCGGTCACCCGTCGCAGTAATTCCGGGCTCATGCCGCAGCCATTGTCACGGATACGGATAAAGATCCGGTCCTGAACCGGATCCGCTTCCAAAACAATCTCAATTCGATGTGCTCCGGCTTTCACGGAATTCTGGATGATATCCATCAGATGCAAGGCTAATTCCCGCATGAGCCTACCGCCATTCCCAACTCGCTCCCGCTATTATAACACTGATTCATTTAACGCCGCAATGCCTGAATTACTTTTCGCCGGCCGGCCTGATCCGGCGAAAAATCCGGTATCTCAAGCGGAAAACCCGGTTCGGCCAGATCTGGCAGACGATGAGCGTCGGAACTCCGCAGCCGTTTATATCCGGCCATCTCCGGATGCAGGCGCAGCAAAGCCGGTTCATCGGCCTGCGCGGATAATTCCAGCCAGCCGGTCGGAAAATCGGCTGGAATCGAACCGAGAATCAAAAGCATACTGTTGGCTTCCCTGTCGACATGAGCCGGCAAGCATACGCCCGAACAGGCAATAACGCTTTGCGCAATCTCATCGCAGCTCAGAGAACTGGGCAGCAGCAGCAATTGTTCTTCG
>CAYRWC010000552.1:0-1511 GCA_964427795.1 uncultured Oscillospiraceae bacterium
TGCCGTCATGTTTGTCAATAACCATGTCGGCGGCAGTTATTATCCCGCGGGATCTACCCTTTTCCTTCCGGGAAAACTTGAAAAGGTTATTGAAGAAAACGGCGGGGACATGATTCTTGAGAAAGAAGTCCGATCGATCCTCTTTAAGAATGACAAACCTGCCGGCGTCAAGCTTGATGACGGCAGCGAGCTCGCCGCGCCGCATCTTATCTATTCGGGGACCGTATGGAATCTTTACGGCAAACTTATCGATCCCGAATACAGCACGCCGCGCAGAAGAGAATGGGCACAAAAGCAAGTTCCGACATACCCGAGTGTCGTTCTTTATGCTGTGGTTGACCGTCATGCCATACCGGACGATACCGCTCCAATCGAACTGTTGGTTGGAAATCCTGACAGACTCGACGAGAGCGAGGTTACGGCGTATATCCTGAGCATCGACGACAGGACGCTCTGCGCTGAGGATGAACAAATCATCATGGCCATTGGCCCGACTTTTGAGAAATGGAGTGATCTGGACAAAAAGACCTATTCAATCATGAAAAAGAGGGAACAGGACCGGCTGATAACCGTCTTGGCTAAACGTTTTCCGGACATCAAAGCTGCCGTCCGTTATGTTGAATTGGCAACGCCAAAGACCATCGAGCGATACACGATGAAAAACGGAGGCGCTGTGGCAGGACCGAAACATATGTTGGGACAGCATATGTTTAAAAGGCTTCATACGAGAACCGAATGGGATAACCTGTTTTGTTGCGGCGAGTCTACAGTTATGGGTACCGGAACGCCGACAGTTACCACATCTGGCCTTACGGCAGCCAATGTTCTGCTAAAAAAGCTGGGGAAAGAACCTTTTGTCTACCGGGAAAACATGAAAAATTATGTGAGGCTGGTCGATAAGCCTTTCACATCTGAACAGCTTTATAAGCCATATGGTGAAAGCGAAGAAGCGATCATGAGAGAAGCTTTGCGCTGCCGTTTGTGTGAACATCCGTCCTGCTCGAACGGCCGGCTGGCAGATATCAGAGGAATCATGAGACGCGTGGCAGTCGGGAATTTTACCGGCGCAAAAAAACGCTGGAGAGAAACCGCTGTTGATCGATCTGTTCTGGAACAATATGAGGCTCGTTGTGTCTGTGCTCTCGAAAACGGCGGCGCCGTAAAAATCCGGGATGTGATTGCCTTTATCGATAGCTAAAGCAGAACCTAAAGGGATTACGATACCCTTGGCCTGAAAAACAGTTTTCACGAAAACTGTTTCAGAAGTTCATATATTTTCATATACCGCTCACGAAAAAAGCTATTTTTAAGCATAACAAAATTGAATTCACGCTGCTCGGAAAAACCAGGTATATTAATAACCGAAAGGCTTCCTGTTTCTAATTCATTTTTACCTGCCACTTCAAACATAAATGATATGCCTAAGCCGGCCGAAACCATTTTCTTTATGGCGGCCATATTTCCTATCTCAATCATTTTATCGAATGCATGGAGGGAATAATTGTTTTTCT
>CAYRWC010000553.1:0-1506 GCA_964427795.1 uncultured Oscillospiraceae bacterium
TTGATTAAACAAGGATCTGGCTAATAAAGCCAGTTCGCGGATATAATCCGCTGTGATCTGACCAGCTTCCTGTTCGCCGGTAAAGGCAGCAATAATGATCATATCATTATCCATACTGTCGACGATCTCATGCCGGCAGCCGGACAGTCTGGAGAAGAGGTTGTTTAATTTTTCAATCATGCCGACAGCGGCATAAGTATCGGGACGCCTGCTGGTATCGCCGGCAGAAATCGCAATGACTTGGTAGAAAAAACCAGGATTAAATGGGATTTTATATTGAGCTAGATCGCGTTCGATGGCGTTCTGGTCAAAATAACCCTTCAAAAGTTGTTTGACAACGTCGCTGCGGACTATCTCGTCATATCGGTTTGCCAGGTCGCGCATATGAGCATTTTCTTGTTCCAGATGATCAAAAGAATATTCGATAATGTTATAGTCGGAGGCGCCGCGGTCCGGGACGCCCCGGCCAGCCTGGACGCCATTTTGCAGGGCGCGGGCCAATATGCTGCCCAAAGGCCGATAAGTCAGGAAAGCCAGGCCAAAGGAAAGAAAAATGCCCAGGATGAAAAAAAATAAAAAATACGCCAACTGAGAGAATAATTGTTCTGCCGGCACACCGAGAATCCCATTATAAAACGTAAAGGAATACTTCCAATTCAGCAAAACCGATTGCGCGGTTCGCGTATCGGCCGGACCAGTTTTATGATTTGTCGCTTCGACAGTCAAGACCGTCTCCCCGGTCGTCCGGTCGTTAATCGTAAAATCGGCCAAATGAACAGGCATCATTCTCTGGATAAGATCCCGCAGTTGTTGCTTTCCTATAAAATAGCAGACATACGCCCGCGGTTCGGAGATGTTTTCCAGAGCTGATATCAGGACAATCCGATCGGGTAAAGATTGCTCCATAACGGCTGATTGATGGATACTGCCTTTATATTCTTGATCTTCTGTTATAATTTTCGGCAAATCGGCATCCGCCATACCGTTCAAACGCAAAAAATCACCTATAGACAACCAGCCGTATGATGAGACGCTGACATCACGCTGCGGGAAAATCAAGGCAATTCTTTGTACCATGCCGCTGTTGCTTTGGTACAGCGGCAGTTCTTTGATAATTTCCATTCGCCTGGTAGCATCAAAGTAGGAATCAAAAACGGCAGAACCGGAATATAGCTTTTGCACCCAGCCCACTTTGCGCAGCTGCTGGGTGTAAACCGCCAATTCCTCTATTTTTCGATTAATATCCAGCGTGATGTTGGTTGTATATTCCGTATTGATCTTTTTTGCGTCATCCGCTGCCCGAGTGACGGCGCCATACCATGAAATGACGGCCAGAACAGAAATTATTGTTGTCAACAATAGAATATATGAAAGAAAAGTTTTCCAAAACGTCCTGCTGTTATAGTACTTTCGGTTCACCTGATCCCCCCCGGTTTCTTTGAATGCTCCCTCCGTTTATCATAAATGATAAAGGCGCGCACCAGAATCACAAATTGTTATTCTGGT